>NZ_RAWP01000008.1:0-162921 GCF_003668935.1 Corallococcus sp. AB032C
CCCCCGAGCGCCATGCGCACGCGCAACTTCTCCTCCTCCGTCCGAGCGAAGAAGTCCCGAGCCAGCGCCTCCAACCGGGTTTGAAGCCCCAAGTCCACGCCATGGCCCACGACGTAGAAGAAGCCGGTGTTCCGACAGGCCGCGCCCATCTGAGCCGCGACCTCCCTCCGGGCCTGGGGGCTCGACGTGGGGTCGACGAGGGCACGGACGTCGATGAGGGGCACGGTATCCATGGCGCGAACTCTAGCCAGAAGTGCGTTGCCCCACCCTGCGCGGAAGCAAGGCTCCGGCAAATGCTCGACGCAGGCGTCCCCACCACCGGCCCAGGCGGCCCAGGGTCCCGTGAAGCGGTCCACCCGCATTGCATTCCGAGCCGCGCGATTGTCCGAGGGAACCGGATGGCGGAACCGTTGGCTGGACGCCACCCCCGCCGGACGAAACGCCTCCATCGGCCAAACAGTCAGCCAGGTCGCGCGAAACATCACCCGCCACCTCCCTCACGGCGCCCCCTCCATCGTGTCCACAGGACGCATCCTCTGGGGCGGGAGAAGTCAGCAGCGTCCCGCTGTCGGAATCCAAGGCGGCGGTCTCGCAATGGGGACGGAGTGCAACGCCGAGCGCCCCGGTGTCCTCGACGCATGGCTCAACGAGGCCAAGGCTCCGCTCGCCCTCGCAAGCCGCTGTCTCCAAAGCATCGTCCAGGGGGGCGGCCGGCACGGAGAAACCACGAAGGTCCTCAGGGGCGCATGGAGCCTCGGGGGAAGCCTGCTCCTGGGGAGCGGAGGCGGCGGCGGGAGCGAATGCGTTCAGCACGCGCTCATCGCGCGCCTTCAGCAGTGCTGGCAGCTCATGCTGAAGTGCCTGCACGTCGCGCTCGTTCAGAATCTCCATCACGCGGAAGGCCCACTCGCGCAGCGCCTCTCCGCCCATGAGCGGCAGCAGTTGGGCGGCTCCTCCCAGGAAGGCCCGCTGCAGGGACTGCACGAGGAGCACGTGCCCGGGACGCGCCGCCACCCGCGCCGCATGCCGAAGCAATTCGAATTCCGCTCGCGCGCAGACTTCCCCCGACTCCCAGCGCGCCGCGTCCTGGAGCCGGTAGCACGTGCTCCCCAGCCGGTCCAGGTCGAGGTCCGAGGCTCTCGCGCAGCAGTCGGCCAGCAACTCCACCAGCGCCTGCCGCTTGAGGCTGAAGTAGCCCTCCAGAAGCCACCGCGCATCCGGGTTGCTCGCGTCATGCAGCGCCAGGCCCAGGTTCTCCAGCGTCAGCGACTCATCCAGCGGCACCGCGCGCGTCTTGCGGCCGGAGCGCTGCACCACCAGGCCTCGCGCCGCCAGCCGCCGCAGCGCCTCGCGGATGGTGCCCCGACACACTTCATAGCGGCGCGCCAGCTTCGCTTCGGAGCCGAATCGCCCGCTCGGGTGAATCCGCCCCAGCGCGATATCGCGCTCGATTTGCGCCTCCACATAGGCCACGAGTCCTCGCCGTTCCATCCCCATTCCCCTTCCTCGTCCCAGCATCGCCATCCAACCACAGGGGTCTGACATGGACGTTCGGGCCCACCCTCCGCGTCGCTTGCCGGGCCAGCGCGCCCCCGGGCCGCATGGGCTGAAAACCTGTCCGACAGTCGGACAGGTTTTGAGGCAACCGGCCCCGGGCGGGCGCCTCTGCCCCTGGCCTGGTATCCGACCCCCACGACATCGCGGCCCGCGGCTGCGCGCCGAAACGCCGCTCGGTCTGGCTCACCACTCAGGGTTGCGGCATGGGGCGACGCTCTTCTTGCGCCCTGCTGAGTGCTCCGGTGTGGGGAAGGCGGCAGTGCCAGGCACTTACGTCTCTCCGCAGGTTGACCACTTCCCGCTACCCTCTCGGTCCATGACCTCCGCTCGCGTCCCTGGCTCCCCGTTGCGGGTGGGCCTCCTTGGCTATGGCCTGTCCGGCACGCGCTTCCATGGGCCCCTCATCGCCTCGGAGCCCGCGTTCACCCTGGCTGCCGTGGCGTCCAGCCGCGCTGACGCCGTGGCCCGCGACTGGCCAGGTGTCCGCACCGGCACTGTGGAGTCGCTGCTGGCGGATCCGGACCTGGACGTGATTGTGGTGTGCACACCCAATGACTCGCATGCGTCGCTCGCGGGACAGGCGCTTCGCTCGGGCAAGCATGTGGTGGTGGAGAAGCCCTTCGCTCTGGACGCGGACGAGGCGATGCGGCTGGACGCACTCGCGAAGGAGCGCGGGCTTTGCCTCACCGTGTTCCACAACCGGCGATGGGACGGCGACTTCCTCACCGTGCGTCAGTTGCTGGAGCAGGGACGGCTGGGGACGCTCTACAGCCTGGAGAGCCATTTCGACCGCTTCCGGCCCCAGGTGAAGGATCGCTGGAAGGAGCAGGACGTGCCCGGCGGCGGGACGCTTTGGGACCTGGGCTCGCACCTCGTCGACCAGGCAGTGCAGCTCTTCGGCTTGCCAGAGTCAGTGGCCGCGGACCTGGGCCGACAACGTCCGGGCGCGCAGGGCACGGATTGGTTCCACCTGGTACTGCGTTACGGCTCACTGCGCGTACTGCTGCACTCCGGATCCGTGGTGCACGCGCCGTGGCCCCGCTTCGTGTTGCAGGGCGACCGGGATGCGTACGTGAAGCATGCGCTGGATCCGCAGGAGGGACAGCTCGAAGCGGGCTTGCGTCCCGGCCATCTAGACTTTGGCCGCGAACCCGCGGAGCGCCACGGCCGGTTGCTGGCCTCGGGGGAAACCGTCGCCACTGTCCCTGGTGCGTATGGCCAGTTCTACCAGCAGCTCGGCGCCGCCATCCTCCACGGCGCGCCCGTTCCCGTGACGGCGCTGAGCGCGAGCGAGACAGTGCGCGTCATCCAGGCTGCGATCCAAAGCGACCTCGAAGGCCGCCGCATTCCGCTGCCTCCTCGCGACTGAAAATCAGAGCGTCTTCTCCAACACCAGGAACGTGGGCGACGCGTAGCCCGCGTGCGTTCCATGGGAATGGAAGACGTAGCCCTGGCGCGCGTACCACGCATGGTGCGACGTGAGCGCGAGCCGCACCGACAGCCGCACGCGCGTCTGGCCCGACGCGCGCGCTCGGGACTCCACTGCGTCCATGAGGCGCAGCGACATGCCCTGTCCCCGGTGTGATGGCAGCACCGCGAGCCGGTCCAGGTACAGGTGGTCCACCTTCGGGTGGAAGAACACGCAGCCGAAGAAGACGCCGTCCGCCTCCGCGACGAAGGCGCCGCCGTCCGACAGCTCGCGCCGCACCACGGCCTCCGTCTTGTCGTGCGCGCTGGAGGGCGGATCCAGGCGGCCGCGGTATTCCTCGAAGGCGTCGCGCAGCACCTGGGTGATCCGCTCGGCGTCGGTGGGCACGGCTTCGCGGATCCGGAAGGACTCGGGCATTCCCGAAGTCTAGTGGAAACGTCAGGCGCGGGCGTTTCACCACCACGGTGAAACACCGCTGAAACATGTCACCAGAGACCAGGCGTGGAGCGGAATTGCCGCCAGGTCCCCACCGTCCGCACGGCTGTGCCCCCGAGCGGGCTGACAGCCAGGCCCTCTCGACCAAATCGCTGCGGCCGTGTCGGAGTGCCTGTCTACTATCCCGCGCGCTCGCGAGTCCGGGAACCCGTCACATCTCATTCCCGAGCGTTCGCGAGGCCCCCTCCCAAGGAGTCTCTGGCCCATGGCTTCCACCCCTGAGCAGAAGCGCGCGCGGCTGGCGGAACTGCTGCGTGAGAAGCGCCGCCCCACGTCGCGGGTGCCGGCGTCGTTCGGTCAGGAGCGCATGTGGTTCCAGGAGCGGCTGGCGCCCGGACAGGCCGGACTGAACCTGCTCTTTTCGGTGCGCCTGGAGGGCCTGCTCGATGTGCCCTCGCTGGCGGGAAGCCTGAACGAAGTGGTGCGCCGCCACTCGGTGCTGCGCACCACCTTCGTGGAACAGGACGGACGGCCATGGCAGCGCATCACGCCCGAACTCGACGTGCCCCTGCCCGTGGTGCCAGTGGCGGATGCCGCGGAGGCCTGGCGAAGATTGCACGAAGAGGCTCGCGCGCCGTTCGACCTGGAGCAGGGTCCCCTACTGCGCGCCGTGCTCTTCGCTGTCTCCCCCACCGAGCACCTGTTGCTGATCGCGCTGCACCACACCGTGTCCGACGGATGGTCCATGGGCCTGCTCGTGCACGAACTGGCCCTCATCTACGAGGCCCTGGCTTCGGGCGGGACGCCGGTGCTGCCCGCGCTGGCATTGCAGTACGCGGACTTCTCCGTGTGGCAGCGGGAGGCATTGACGGGGGAGGCGCTGGAGGCGTCGATCGACGTGTGGCGCTCGCGGCTGGATGCACGGGCAGTCCTGTCGCTGCCCACGGATCGGCCTCGCTCAGGACAGGCGGACAGGCGGGGCGCGACCGTGTCCTCGATGCTTCCCGCCGCGCTGATCCAGCGGCTCTCGACCCTGGCGGCACAGGAGGGCACCACCCTCTTCACGGTGTTGCTCGCGGGCTTCAAGGCGTTGCTCCTGCGCTACTCCGGGCAGGACGACCTCACGGTCGGAACGCCTGTCGCCGGACGCTCGCGCGCGGAGTTGGAGCCGTTGGTCGGGTTGTTCGTCAACACGCTCGCGCTGCGAACATCGCTCGCGGGGGCTCCATCGTTCCGCGCGCTCATGGGCCGCGTGCAGGCGACGTCGGTGGAGGCCTTCGCGCACCAGGACGTGCCCTTCGAGAAGCTGGTGGAGGTGCTCCAGCCTCCGCGTCACCTGGACGTACCGCCGTTCTTCCAGGTGATGTTCGTCCTGCAGAACACGCCCCTTCCGACCGTGCGCCTGCCCGGGCTGTCGCTGGACGCGCAGTGGGTGGACAGCGGCTTCGCGCAGTTCGACCTCACCCTCTTCGCCTTCGAACAGGCGGACGGCCTGCGCCTCACCGCCGAGTACCGCACCGCCCTCTTTGATGAGGTCACGATGGTGCGGCTGATGGGGCACCTGCGCGTCCTGCTGGAGAATGCAGTCTCGTGGCCGGATGCGCGCCTGTCGGAGCTGTCCCTCTTGGACACGGCAGAGCGACAGCGCGTGCTTCATGCCTGGAACGGGCCCCGGGAAGCGTTTCCTCGCGGGGTGCTGCTGCATCAGTTGGTGGAAGCGCAGGTGGCTCGCACTCCGGACGCGGTGGCCGTCACGTTTGGAGAGACGGCGCTCACCTATTCGCAGCTGGATGCCCGGGCCAACCAACTCGCGTGGCACCTGCGCTCCATGGGCGTGGGGCCGGAGGTTCGCGTCGGGCTGATGCTGGAGCGGTCGCTGGAGCTGGTGGTGGCGCTGCTCGCGACGTTGAAGGCCGGAGGGGCGTACGTTCCGCTGGATCCGGCCCTGCCCGCGCAGCGGCTCGCGTGGATGTTCGAGGACGCCCGGCCCGCCGTGGTGCTCATCCAGGAGCGGCTGGTGGCGCGGCTGCCGGCTGGGGACTCCGTGCCGGTACTCCGCCTGGATTCCCAGTGGGCGGAGGTGGATCGGCAGCCGTCCGGCGCGCCGCCTCCGGTGGCCTCCGAGGACGCGCTGACGTACGTCATCTTCACCTCTGGCAGCACTGGGCGGCCGAAGGGCGCGATGAACGCGCACGCGGGCGTCGTCAACCGGCTCCTGTGGATGCAGGGGGCGCTGCCGCTGTCACCGGGCGACGCGGTGTTGCAGAAGACGCCGTTCAGCTTCGACGTGTCCGTGTGGGAGTTCTTCCTGCCGCTGATGACGGGCGCGCGGTTGGTGGTGGCTCGGCCCGGAGGACACCAGGAGCCGGACTATCTGGCGGACCTCATCGCGCGGGAGCACATCACCGTCACGCACTTCGTGCCGTCCATGCTCCAGGCGTTCCTGGAAGCACCCGGCCTGCAGCAGTGCGCGTCGCTGCGCCAAGTTGTGTGCAGCGGTGAAGCACTGCCGCTGGAGCTGGCTGAACGGTGCCTGGCGCGGCTGCCTCGCGCGCGGCTGCACAACCTCTATGGCCCCACCGAGGCCGCGGTGGATGTCACCGCGTACGAGTGTGTCCGCGGCGCGCTGGGGCGCTCCGTGCCCATCGGGTATCCGGTGGCGAATACGGCGATCCGGCTGCTGGACGCATCGCTGCGGCCGGTGCCCCAGGGCGTTCCCGGTGAGCTGTTCATCGGGGGTGTGCAGGTGGGCCGCGGGTATCTGGGCCGCCCGGACCTGACCGCGGAGCGCTTCATCCCGGACGCGTACAGCGACTCGCCCGGGGCCCGGCTGTACCGCACGGGGGACCTCGCCCGGTGGCTGCCCGATGGCGCCATCGAGTACCTGGGCCGAACCGACTTCCAGGTGAAGGTGCGCGGGCTGCGCATTGAACTGGGCGAAATCGAGGCCGCGCTGGAGCAGCACCCCGCCGTGCGACAGGCCGTCGTCGTGGCGCTCCCGGGCGTCACGGCGAGCGACACGCGGTTGGTGGCGTATCTCGTCGGAGGGACGGACGTGGCGGGGACGGAGGCCCTTCGAGCGTTCCTCTCGGAGAGGCTCCCTGAGTACATGGTGCCCGGTGCCTTCGTCTCGCTGGAGGCCCTGCCCCTGACGTCCAGCGGAAAGGTCGACCGCAGGGCGCTGCCCGTGCCGGACATCGCCTCTGGGGTGGTTCCGGAGTACGTCGCGCCGCGCAATCCCACGGAGGAGCAGCTGGCTTCGCTCTGGGCGGATCTGCTGCGCGTGGAGCGCGTGGGCGTGCACGACGACTTCTTCGCGCTGGGAGGGCATTCGCTGCTCGCCACGCAGCTCCTGTCGCGCATCCGGGCGGCGTTGCAGGTGGAGCTGCCCCTGCGTGCGGTCTTCAAGGCGCCCACGCTCGCGGCCCTGGCTTCGGCGCTGGAGGAGGCACGAGGCGGGAGCGAGGGCCCCCAGGCGCCACCCTTGCGCCCTGTGAGCAGGGAGGGCGAGCTCGCGCTGTCCTTCGCGCAGCAGCGCCTGTGGTTCCTGGAGCAGCTTCAGCCCGGTGGCGTTGCATACAACCTGCCCGGGACCGTGCTGATCGAAGGTGCGCTCCATGTTCCCGCACTGCGGCAGGCCCTGGATGCGCTGGTCGAACGCCATGAGGTGCTGCGCACCACGTTCGCCTCCGGGGCCCACGGGCCGGTCCAGTGCATCGCGCTTCCAGGAACATGCCCGTTCGAGCTCGTGGACCTGGAGGACCTGCCGCCTCCGGGCACAAGCGAAGTCCGGCTGCGGGACTTCGTCGCCGCGCAGGCGCAGCGGCCCTTCGACCTGGCGCGAGGCCCGATCTTCCGCGCGGTACTCGTGCGGATGGATGAGACGCGGCATGTGCTGCTCGTGCTCACGCACCACATCGCTTCGGACGGCTGGTCCACGGGAGTGCTCGTGCGCGAGCTGGTCTCCCTCTACCGGGCTTTCGCTTCCGGCCAGCGTCCTTTGCTTCCGCCGCTTCCCATCCAGTACGCCGACTTCGCCTCATGGCAGCGTTCCTGGCTTCAGGGGGAGGTACTCACCTCACAGCTTGCCTGGTGGCGGGAGCAGCTCGCGGATACGCCTCCGCTCTTGATGCTTCCTACGGACCGGCAGCGCCCGGCGGCGCAGACGTTCTCAGGGGACCAGCTCGCGGTGCGGCTGTCCCGGAAACTGACGGACGGCGTGCATGCCGTGGCGAGGCAGACGGGTGCCACGCCCTTCATGGTGCTGCTGGCTGCGTACCAACTGCTGCTGTCCCGGTATGCCGGACAGGGCGACGTCAGCGTGGGCGCTCCGGTCGCGGGCCGCACACGTTCCGAGACGGAGGGGCTGATTGGATTCTTCGTCAACACGCTGGTGCTGCGTGCGCGCATCGACCCACGCGCTTCGTTCCGGACGCTGCTCGCCCAGGTGCGCGCCACGACGCTCGGCGCCTTCGAACATCAGGACGTCCCATTCGAGAAGCTGGTGGAAGAACTCCAGCCCGCACGCGACCCGAGCCATACGCCGTTCTTCCAGGTCACCCTCACCCTCCAGAACGCGCCCACCGCGGAGTGGCGGCTGCCGGACCTCACGCTGCGCGAACTGCCTCCTCCCTTCACGCCGTCGAAGTACGACTTCAGCCTCATCCTGGAAGAGTCACCGGACGGCTTCATCGGCAGCCTCCACTACAACACCGACCTCTTCGACCCGGCCTTCCTCCAGGGGTTGGTGCGGGGCTACGCCTCGTTGCTGGAAGCGCTTCCCGGACAACTGGAGGTCCCGGTGGCGCAGCTGCCGCTGATGCCCACGGAAGTACGGCGTCAGGTGCTGGAGCACTGGAGCGGCGTCTCCGCTGTCCGGGACTTCTCCGCACAGTCCATCACGGCCCGCTTCGCGGAGCAGGTCGCTCGGGCGCCGGACGCGGTGGCGCTGGTATCCGAGTCCGGAAGCCTGACGTATGAACGGCTCGATGCGCGGGCGAACCAGCTTGCCCACCACCTTCGCGCCTCTGGCATCTCCGAGGGCAGCCGCGTGGCCGTGCTGTTGCCACGCTCGCCGGACCTCATCGTCTCGCTGCTGGCGGTGCTCAAGACCGGCGCGGCCTATGTCCCCATCGACCTGAATGCTCCGCCCGAGCGCTGGTCCCTCCTGCTGGAACAGTCCGGGGCGGCGATGGTCATCACGCGGGAGGCGCTCGCGGATGAACTGCCGTCTCTGATGACGCCGCTGGTGGTGCTGGATGCGGATGCGTCCCGGCTGGCTTCGCGTCCGGAGAATGCGCCGCCGGATCCGCGCGCGACAGGGGACCGGCTGGCCTATGTCCTCTTCACCTCGGGCTCCACCGGGACGCCCAAGGGTGTCTGTGTCCCGCACCGCGCCGTGTCGCGGCTGGTGGTGGATAGCGATTTCATTCGCTTCGGCCCAGACGAGGTCTTCCTCCAGCTTGCGCCAGCCGCGTTCGATGCTTCGACGCTCGAAATCTGGGGAGCACTGCTGCATGGGGCCCGGCTCGTGCTCGCGCCTCCGGGAGAGCTGTCCCTCGCGCGCATCGCGGAGATGCTGACAGGGCACGGTGTCACCACGCTGTGGCTCACGGCGGCCCTCTTTGAACAGATGGCCGTGCACCATCCGGAGGCCCTCGCTTCCGTGGCGCAGGTGCTGGCGGGAGGCGACGTGCTCCCGGCCTCACGCGTGCGGGAACACCTGGCGCGGATGCGTCCGGGCACGATGCTGATCAATGGCTACGGGCCCACCGAGAACACCACCTTCTCCGCCACGCACCGGATGCATGCGGGCGACGTCGTGGAGACCACCGTTCCCATCGGGCGTCCGCTGCTCCACTCCACCGCCTACGTGCTGGGTCCGGCGATGCAGCCGGTCCCTCCTGGCATGCCAGGAGAGCTGTACGTCGGCGGCGAGGGACTGGCGTGGGGCTACCTCCACCAGCCCGCGCTCACCGCCGAACGCTTCGTGCCCCACCCGTTCAGCACGACCCCGGGGGCACGGCTCTACCGCACCGGCGACAGGACGCGCTGGCGCGCGGACGGCACGTTGGACTTCCTGGGGCGCACCGACTTCCAGGTGAAGCTGCGCGGCTTCCGCATCGAACCGGGTGAGGTCGAAGCGGCCCTGCGCGGACTGCCCGGCGTGCATGAAGCCGTGGCCGTGGTGCGCGAGGACGTCGCCGGAGACAAGCGGCTGGTGGCCTACGTCGTCGGAGAGTCCGTGGACGGCAGGGCCCTGCGCTCGGAGCTTCAGCAGCGACTTCCCGACTACCTGATCCCCAGCGTCTTCGTGGTGCTGGACGCCCTTCCCCTCAACGCCAACGGCAAGCTGGACCGCTCCGCCCTTCCCGCTCCCGAGGCCCCCGTGGCTTCAGCGGACACGTACGTCGCGCCTAGCGACGCGGTGGAGCAACGGCTCGCCGCCCTCTTCGCGGAGGTTCTGCACGTTCCTCGCGTGGGCATCCACGATGACTTCTTCGACCTGGGGGGCCACTCCCTGCTGGCCACGCAGGTGGTGTCGCGCGTGCGCTCGACCCTGGGCGTGGAGCTGCCCCTGGGCGACCTCTTCGCGGCGCCCACGGTGGAGACGCTCGCGGTCCGTGTGGAGGCACTGCGCTCGCGGGAGGACACCCGGCCGAGGACGCCACTGCTCGTAGCCGTGCCGCGCTCCGGTCCCGTGCCGCTGTCCTACGCGCAGCAGCGGTTGTGGTTCCTGGATCAACTCCAGCCCGGCAGCGCCTTCTACAACGTGCCCGGCATCCTGGTCCTCGATGGCGCGCTGGATGCCTCGGCGCTGGAGCGGTCCCTCCAGGCCCTGGGGTGCAGACATGAAGTCCTGCGCACCACGTTCGTGTCCGGTGGGGACTCGCCGGTCCAGCGCCTCAATCCCGAAGCGACGCTGACGCTGTCCATCGTCTCGCTGGAGTCCACCCCCGAGGACCACCGTGAAGCCGAGGCGCACCGTCACGCAGCCTCGGAGGCCGCGCGGCCCTTCAACCTGGGCACCGGGCCGCTCGTGCGCGCTGTGTTGCTGCGGCTGGATTCACGGCGTCACTGGTTGCTGCTCACGCTGCACCACATCGTCTCCGACGGTTGGTCCATTGGCGTCTTCGCTCGCGAACTGGGCGCGCTGTACAAGGCCTTCGCTTCCGGTCAATCCCCGGCGCTGTCTCCCCTTCCGCTCCAGTACGCGGACTTCGCCCTCTGGCAGCGCTCGTGGCTCCAGGGAGACGTGCTCCAGGCGGAGCTGGAGTGGTGGCGAGGGCAGCTCGACGGCGCGCCCACCGCTCTGGAACTGCCCACCGACCGGCCTCGCCCCGTCGCACAGTCGTTCCGGGGAGCGTCGCTTCCCGTGGCGCTGTCCCCTGACGTTTCCAACGCGGTGAAAGCGCTGGCGGCCCGGGAAGGCTCAACGCCGTTCATGGTGCTGCTCGCGGGCTTCCAGTTGCTGTTGTCTCGCTACACGGGCCAGGACGACGTGCTCGTGGGCTCCGCCGTCGCCAACCGCAACCGCGCGGAGACGGAGGGCCTCATCGGCTTCTTCGTGAACACGCTGGTGTTGCGTGCTCGCATCAATCCGCGGACCTCGTTCCGGACGCTGCTGGCCCAGGTGAAGGCGACGACGCTCGCGGCGTACGCGCACCAGGACCTGCCCTTCGAGAAGCAGGTGGAGGGCATGCAGGGCGCTCGGGACCTGAGCCGGTCTCCGCTGTTCCAGGTGGCGTTCACGTTCCAGAACGCGCCCGTGGACGCGCTGGACCTTCCTGGCCTCCGTCTGGAGCTGCGTGGCGGGGAGATCACCACCGCGAAGTTCGACCTGGACTTCAGCCTCCAGGAACGGGACGGCGCGTTCAGCGGCGACCTGAACTTCAGCACCGACCTCTTCGCCCCCGCCACCGTCGCCCGGATGATGGCGCACTTCCAGGCGCTGCTCGGCGCGCTCACGGCCCGCCCCGATGTGCCCGTGCGGGAGCATTCGCTGCTCGACGCCGAGGAACGCCAGCGCGTGCTCGTGGACTGGAACGCCACGCAGCGTCCGCTCGCGCCCCACACCGTGCCGGAGCTGTTCGCGGCACAGGTGCTCCGTGCACCGGAGGCCGTCGCGGTCCAGCACGAAGGCCAGGTGCTCACCTACTCGGCGCTGGCGGAACGTGCGCGGCGGCTGGCCATGCGCCTGCGCGCCTTCGGACTCCCTCCAGAGGCACGGGTCGCGCTGTGCGTGGAGCGGGGGCTGGAGCTGGTGGTGGGGATGCTCGGCATCCTGGAGGCGGGCGGTTGCTACGTGCCCATGGACCCCGCCTATCCGCGCTCCCGCCTCGCGTTCATGTTCGAGGACGCGGGCATCTCCGCGGTGGTGGGCCAGCGGGACCTGCTGGGCGCCCTTCCGGAACACTCCCTGCCCATGGTGTGCCTGGAGCCGGACGCGGAGGAATCCGACGAGAAACCTGCGCCCGCTTCCTCGGACGTCACGGTGCGGCCGGGGCAACTGGCCTACGTGCTCTACACGTCGGGCTCCACGGGCACTCCCAAGGGCGTGGGCATCACGCACCAGTCCATCGTGCACCTGGTGCGGGACACGAACTCCGTCCAGCTCGGGCCGGACGACTGCATGGTGCAGGCGGGCACACCGTCGTTCGACCTGGCCACCTTCGAGGTCTGGGGCGCGCTGCTCAATGGCGCGCGGCTCGTCATCCTGCCGCGTGAAGTGACGCTGGCTCCGGCGGAACTGGCTCGCTCGCTGCGAGAGGTGGGCGCCACCACGGCCCTGTTCGCCACGGCCCTGTTCCACACGGTGGCGCGCGAAGTCCCTGCTGCCTTCGCCACGATGCGCACGGTCATGTACGCCGGTGAGGCGGCGAACGCGGATGCGGCTCGCGCGGTGCTGCGCGCGGGGCCTCCGGGCCGGCTGGTGAACCTGTACGGCCCCACGGAGACGACCGTGGGCGTCACCACGCACGACATCGTGGACCTGCCGGAGCACGCGACGTCGGTGCCCATCGGCCGGCCGATGACGCGCGTCCAGACGTACGTGCTGGATGCGCACGGGCAGCCCGTGCCCGTGGGCGTTCCGGGCGAGCTGTACCTGGGCGGCGACGGCCTGGCCCGGGGCTACCTGGGGCGCCCCGAGCTGACCGCGGAGCGCTTCGTGCCTTCACCGTGGGGCGACGTGCCCGGTGCTCGGCTGTACCGCACGGGCGACCGGGTGCGCTGGCTCGCGGACGGGACGCTGGACTTCCTGGGCCGCATGGACACGCAGGTGAAGCTGCGCGGCTTCCGCATCGAGCTGAGCGAGGTGGAGGCCATTCTCCGGCAACACCCCTCGGTGAAGGCCGCGGTGGCGGGAGTGCTCGAGGATCGCCTCGTGGCGTGGTTCGTGCCGGGCTCGCCGGTGGAGGCAACGGCCTTGCGCGCCTTCGTCTCCGAACGACTGCCCGCGCCCCTGGTGCCCTCCGCGTTCGTGTCGCTGGACGCCCTGCCGCTCACGCCCGTAGGCAAGGTGGACCGCAAGGCGCTGCCCGCTCCGGATGCGCGCTCGGTCGCTGGCGGGGCCGTGACTCTGGAGCGGATGACGCTCTTCCAGCAGCGCATCGCCACCCTGTTCCAGGAGCTGCTCCGCCTGGAGTCGGTGGGACTGCACGATGACTTCTTCGTCATCGGGGGGCATTCACTGCTGGCCACGCAGCTCGTCTCGCGGCTGCGTTCGACCTTCGGCGTGGAGCTGCCGCTGCGAGCCCTCTTCGAGGCACCCACCGTCGCCCGGCTCACGGAACGGGTGGAGGCCTGGCTCCTCTCGCGTGTCGAGGGGCCGCGCATCCCGGCACTCGTCGCCACGTCGCGGGACCGGGACCTGCCGGTGTCCTACGCACAGCAGCGGCTGTGGGTGGTGGAGCAGCTCCGTCCGGGCGGCAACCACTACACCATCGCCACCGCGCTGCGGCTGGACGGGGCGCTGGACGTGGAGGCGCTGCGCCGCGCCCTGGAGATCGTCGTCTCCCGGCATGAGGCCCTGCGCACCACGTTCGCGATGAAGGAGGGTCAGCCCGTCCAGCACGTGCACCCGGCGGGTGCATGGGAGCTGCCGGTCACCGACCTGCCCCCCATGCCCCGCGCGTCCCGCGAAGCCGAGGCCCAGCGGCGCTCCGTGGAAGAGGCCGCGCTTCCCTTCGACCTGGGACGGGGACCGGTGCTGCGCACGCGGCTGCTCCGCCTGGATGCTCGGGAGCACCTGTTGCTCCTGTGCATGCACCACATCGTCTCCGACGGCTGGTCACTGGGCGTGCTCGTCCGCGAGGTGGCCGGCGCCTACGAGTCCTTCGCTTCAGGCCGGACACCGGTGTTGCCTGCGCTGCCGGTACAGCCCGCGGACTTCGCCGTGTGGCAGCGCTCCTGGCTCCATGGCGACGTGCTGGTGCGGCAGGTGTCGTGGTGGAAGCAGCACCTCGCCGGGGCTCCCCAGGTGCTGGAGCTGCCCACGGACAAGGCGCGTCCGCCGCTCCAGTCCACGAAGGGGGCACTGCTTCCCGTGCACCTTCCTTCTGCGGGCGTGGAGCGGTTGGTGGCATTGGGCCGCTCGGAAGGCGCGACGCCGTACATGGCACTGCTCGCGGTGTGGCAGGTGCTGCTGTCGCGGTACTCGCGGCAGGAGGAACTGCTGGTGGGATCGCCCATCGCGGGCCGCGACCGCGCGGAGCTGGAGGGGCTGGTCGGCTTCTTCGTGAACACGCTGGTGCTGCGCGGGCGCGTGCGTCCGGGGGACTCGTTCCGGACGCTGCTCTCCCAGGTCCGGGCCACGGCGCTCGCCGCCTTCGAACATCAGGACCTGCCGTTCGAGAAGCTGGTGGAGGAGTTGCACGTGGCTCGCGACCTGAGCCGCAACCCGCTGGTGCAGGCGGTGTTCGCGCTCCAGAACGCGCCCACCGGCGAGTTGAAGGCGCCGGGGCTCACACTGCGGCCCGTGCCGGTGGACAACGCCACGGCCCGCTTCGATCTGGGCCTGTTGCTGCATGAGGCTCCGGACGGACTGCGCGGCGTCATCGAATACAGCACGGACCTCTTCGAGCGTTCGACCGTGGAACGGCTGGCCGGACACCTGCGCACGTTGCTGGATGCCGTCATCGCCGCTCCGGACGACCCCCTGGCCCAGGTGGAATGGATCACCCCCGAGGAGCGCCAGCAGGTGCTCACCGCGTGGAACGACACCGGCGTGGACTACCCGCGTGAGTCGAACCTCGTGGAACGCTTCGCGCTCCAGGTCGCGCAGCGTCCGGAGGCCATCGCGTTGGAATCGGGTGACGCGCGGCTGACGTATTCGCGGCTCGATGCTCGGGCGAATGCGCTGGCCTGGGTGCTGCGCTCGCAGGGCGTGGGGCCGGATGCGCTGGTGGCGGTGTGCCTGGAGCGCTCCGTGGAGCTGGTCGTCACGCTCCTGGCCATCCTCAAGGCGGGCGGGGCCTATGTCCCCCTGGATGCCGCGTATCCCGCGCGTCGCCTGGCCCTCATGCTGGAGGACGCGCCACCCCGACTGCTCGTCACCACCCGAGCGCTGCGGGCTTCGCTGCCGGTCGCGGAGGATGTGCCGTGCGTCTTCGTGGAGGAGACTCGCTTGGAGGAACAGCCCTCCGCGGCTCCGGATGTGGCGCTCTCCTCGCGGAACCTCGCGTATGTGGACTTCACCTCCGGAAGCACCGGCCGCCCCAAGGGCGTCGCCGTGGAGCACCGGGGCGTGCTGCGGCTCCTCCACGGTGCACCCTGGGCCCGGTTCACTCCGGACGAGACGTTCCTGCTGATGGCGCCGCTGTCCTTCGACGCGTCGACGTTGGAGCTGTGGGGCCCGCTGTTGTCCGGCGGCAGGCTCGTGGTCTTCCCGCCGCAGCCGCCCACGGACCTGGAGCTGCTGGGCCAGGTCATCCGCCGCCACGGCGTCACGTCGCTCTACCTGTCCGCGGGATTGTTCGCGCAGGTGGTGGATGTGAAGCAGGAGGTGCTGCGCGGATTGCGACAGCTCTTCGTCGGCGGGGACGTCCTGTCCCCCACGCACGCGCGCCGCGTGGTGGAGACGCTGGGCCTCCCGGTGGTCAACGGCTACGGCCCCACCGAGGCCACCGTCTTCACCTGCTGCCTCCGCATGGAGCGGCCCGACGACGTCCCGGCCGAGGCGATTCCCATCGGGCCTCCGCTGCCGAACACGCGGACGTTCGTGGTGGACGGCTCGCTGCGGCCGGTGCCCGTGGGCGTTCCGGGTGAACTGCTCATCGGCGGGGACGGGCTCGCGCGGGGCTACCTCTCCCGCCCGGACCTCACCGCCGAGCGCTTCATCCCCCACCCCTTCGCCACCCTGCCCGGAGAGCGCGTGTACCGCACGGGAGACCGGGTGCGCTGGCGCGCGGACGGGAGCCTGGAGTTCCTGGGCCGCATCGACACCCAGGTGAAGGTGCGCGGCTACCGCATCGAGTTGTCCGAGGTCGAAGCCGCCCTCCGCGACTGGCCCGCCCTCACCGACGCGGCCGTGCTCGTGCGCGAGGACGTGCCCGGCGACAAGCGGCTCGTGGCCTACGTGGTGGCCGGTGCGCTGGACGTCCAGGCACTGCGCGAACACCTGCGACAGCGGCTGCCCGAGTACATGCTCCCGGCCGCGTTCGTCCCGCTGCCCGTGCTGCCCCTCACCGCCTCCGGAAAGCTGGACCGAAAGGCCCTGCCCGCGCCGGACGTCGCGGCGAGTGCTCGCAAGGGGCGGTTCGTGGAGCCCGCGGATCCGCTGGAGGAACAGCTCGCCGCCATCTGGGCGCGGGAGCTGGGCGCCCGGAGCGTGGGCGTCCACGACCACTTCTTCGAGGACCTGGGCGGCACGTCGCTCACCGTGGTCCGCGTCGCCAGCCGGTTGCACGAGGCGCTCCAGCGCGACGTGCCCGTGGTCTGGCTGTTCGAACACCCCACGGTCCACGGACTGGCCCGGCGACTGGAGCGCGAGGGACTGCCCGCGCGTCCCGTGCCCACGCCCGATCCGACGTCCGTGCTCACGCCTTCCGCGTCACCCGCGGGGCCCTCCATGCCCGCTCCATCCGCACCCGTCTCCGCGCCGGAGAAGACGGCAGCGCTGCCGTCGAACGCCATCGCCATCGTCGGCATGTCCGGGCGCTTCCCAGGCGCTGAGTCGGTGGAGGAGTTCTGGCGCAACCTGCGTGAAGGCGTGGAGTCCATCTCCCGCTTCACTCCCGAGGAACTGGAGCCGATGCCCGGCCTGCCTCCGGGCGTGTCGCTGACACAGCATCCGGGGTTCGTGCCCGCGCAGGGTGTGCTCTCGGACATCGACCAGTTCGATCCCGCGTTCTTCGACATGTCCCTGCGCGAGGCGCAGTGGACCGACCCACAGCAGCGGATGTTCCTCCAGTGTGCGTGGGCGGCGCTGGAGGACGCGGGCATCGACCCCGCGCGCTTCCCGGGCGTCATCTCCCTCTTCGCGGGCGCGAACGAATCCGGCTACGCGAACGAGGTGCAGCGGCACCTGCCGTTGGACTCGGCGGCGTTCTTCGAGCTGTACGGCACCGCGACCTACCAGAGCCTGCCGACGAAGGTGTCCTACAAGCTGGGGCTCACTGGCGAGAGCATGCTCGTGTACACGGCGTGCTCCACGGGGCTCGTGGCGGTGCACGTCGCGTGTCAGAACCTGTTGTCCGGCCTGTCGGACGTGGCGCTCGCGGGCGCGACGCGGCTGTCGGTGCCGCAGCGCACCGGCTACGTGCACCAGGAGGGGATGATCTACTCCCCGGACGGCCACTGCCGCGCCTTCGATGCGAAGGGCAAGGGCACCGTCTCCGGCAGCGGCGTGGCGGCCGTGGTGCTCAAGCGGCTGGAGGACGCGGTCCGCGACGGCGACCCCATCCACGCCGTCATCCGAGCCACCGCCGTCAACAATGACGGGCGCGACAAGTCCGGCTTCACGGCGCCCAGCGTACAGGGCCAGGCGACCGTCATCACGCAGGCGCTGCGCCGTTCGGGCGTGACGGCGACGGACATCGGCTACGTGGAGGCGCACGGGACGGCGACACCGCTGGGCGACCCCATCGAGGTCGCGGCGCTCCAGCGCGCCTACGGCCTGGGGCCCGAGCACCGGGGCACCATCCCTCTGGCGTCGCTCAAGACGAACGTGGGCCATCTGGACACGGTGGCGGGGCTCGCGGGGCTCATCAAGGTCGCGCTGTCGCTGCGCGAGGAGGAGATTCCCCCCAGCCTCCACTTCGAGTCTCCGAACCCGCGGATCGACTTCGACGCGGGACCGTTTTTCGTCAACACGCGCCTGCGGCCCTGGCCTCGGAGGAAGACGCCACGGCGCGCGGCGGTGAGCTCGTTTGGCGTGGGCGGGACGAATGCGCACGCAGTGCTGGAGGAGGCGCCCGTCGTCAGGAGCGGGCCCACGACGCGCTCGCACCAGCTGTTCGTGCTGTCGGCGCGCTCGCCGGAGTCCCTGGAGGCGGGAGCGCTGGCGCTGGCGTCGCACGTGCTGGCGGACCGGTCTCCGGAGGCGCTGGAGGCTGCATCGTTGAAGCTGGCGGATCAGGTCCTGTCCGCGCGTTCGCCGGAAGCATTGGAGGCAGCGGCGAAGCAGCTGGCATTGCGGGTGTTGTTGGCGCGCTCGCCGGAGTCGCTGGAGGCGTTGTCGGCGCGGTTCGCCGTGGAGGCCGTGGGGGCTGGAGGGGCGTTCGCGGACGCCGCGTACACACAGGCGGTGGGGCGCCGGGCCTTCGAGTACCGGAGAGCGGTGGTCGCTCGGGACGCGGCGGACCTGGCGAAGCAGCTTCGCAAGACGGCCACGCCCACACGCTTGAAGGACGTGGAGGGCGCGCGCCGCAAGCGGGTGGCGTTCGTCTTCTCCGGACAGGGCTCGCAGCAGGTGGGCATGGGCCGGGAGCTGGATGCATCCGTGCCCGCGTTCCGCGCGCAGGTGGATGCGTGCCTGGCGCTGCTGGATGTGCCACTGCGTTCGCGGGTGGAAACGCTGCTGCGTCCAGGACCGGGCCAGGAGGCTGAGGCATCCGCGATGCTCTCCGACACGCGGGTCGCGCTGCCGGCCCTGTTCACGGTGCAGGTGGCGCTGGCTCGGCTGTGGCAGGCGTGGGGCATCGTTCCTCATGCCGTGCTGGGCCACAGCTTCGGTGAGTACGCCGCAGCGTGTGTCGCGGGCGTGCTCTCGCTGCCGGATGCGCTGCGGCTGGCCGTGGTCCGAGGGGAGCTGATGCATCGGTTGCCTCCGGGCGCGATGCTCGGCGTGGCACTGCCGGCGGCGGAGGTCCAGCCGCTGCTGTCCGGACGGTTGACGCTCGCGGCGATCAACGCGCCGGACCGGTGTGTCGTCTCCGGCCCTGTGGACGAGGTGGAGCGCATCCAGGCGGTGTTGCAGCAGCGCAAGGCGGGCGCGGTGCGCATGCCGTCCGGGCATGCCTTCCACTCGGCGGACGTGGAGCCGTTGATGGCGGAGCTGGCGCGCGCGGTGGGTGCGCTCCAGCGGAACGAGCCTTCCGTGCGGTACGTCTCCAGTCTCACGGGGGCGCTGGCGCGCCCGGGCGAGCTCGCCGCGCCGGAGTACTGGGCCACGCAGATGCGTCAGCCCGTGCGCTTCACGGACGCGGTGGGGGCCCTGCTGGAGGAAGGGTGCAGCGTGCTGCTGGAGGTGGGGCCCGGCCAGGACCTCACCCCGCTGATCCGCGCGTGCCTGGGTGAGGATCGGGAGCGCGTGAAGGCGCTCGCGTCGCTGCGCCGGGGCGGTGCGACGACGGAGCAGTCGGGGTTGCTCCAGTGCGTGGGCGAACTGTGGATGCAGGGCCTGGAGTTGGACTGGACCGCGTTCTACGCCCACGAGCAGCGCCGCCGCGTGCACCTGCCGACGTACAGGTTCCTGCGCAAGCGTTGCTGGGTGGGGCCTCGCGGTCAGGACGGCGCGGCCGTCGAGGCGGGAGCTACGGGACAGGACGTGACGCCTGCGCCAGGGGTGACCGCGTCCGCACCTCGCACGAATGCGGTCGGAGGACTCCCTCCGGGCTCCGCACCGCTCGTCCGTACGCATGCGACGGCGGGCCAGTCCGATACGTCCGCGATGGCCCTGCCAACGCAGGCACAGGTGACCGCCTCAACCGGCACGATCACGTCGTCCCCGGCCTCGCGCGCTCCGTCCACGAGCACTCACGCAGACACACTAGCGTCGTCCCCGGCTTCGCTCGCTCCGCCCACGAGCGCTCACACGGGCACGCTCGCGTCGTCACAGGTTTCGCGCGCTCACGTCGACATGCCAGGTCTGTCCTCCGCTGCGCCCACGAGCACGAGCTCAGCAGGGGCGCCGCCGACCGAGGAACGCCCTGCCCTCCCAGTTCCAGGGGCCCGTGAGGACGCGCCTCGCGGTGACGTGGAGGTCCGCGTCGCCACGCTGTGGCGTCAGCGCCTGGGCGTGGACTTCGTCGGACGCGACGACAACTTCCTGGAGCTGGGCGGCAACTCGCTGATGGCCGCGCAGTTGCTCAATCAGCTCCGCGACACCTTCCACGTCCAGGTGCCGCTGGCGGCCCTCTTCGAAGCGCCCACCGTCGCGGGGCTCGCATCCCGCATCGATCCGCTGCTCCAACAGGCTCCCGCCCGGGAGCCCACGCGCGAACTGCCGCTCGTGCCCCGCTCCCGGACGGAGCCACTGCCCCTGTCCTTCGTGCAGGAGCGCGTCTGGCGCCTGGAGCAGCACCTCCCCGGCCTGTCCGCGTACACCATCCCCTTCGTCCTGCGCCTGGAAAGCCCCGCCGACGCCGCCATCCTGGAGCGGGCCATCCAGGAGGTCGTCCAGCGCCACGAAGCGCTGCGCACCACCTACGACGCCGTGGATGGCCGACCCGTTCAGCGCTTCCATCCCCACGTGCGAATCCCGCTTCCCATCGTGGAAGTGGAAGGCTCGCCCGGAGAACGCGAGGAGGCCGCGCTCCGCATCGCCCGCGAGGACGCCGCGCGCCCCTTCGATCTGGTGCGAGGCCCCGTGCTGCGCACCACGCTCGTGCGCCTGCGTGCGGACCTGCACCTGCTGGTCTGCGCCATCCATCACATCGTCTGCGACACGCTCTCCACGTCCCTCTTCCTCCAGGAGGTGGGTCAGCTCTATGCCGCCTTCCTCCAGGGCCGGCCATCCCCGTTGGCGCCCCTGCCCGTGCAGTACGCGGACTTCGGCGCGTGGCAGCGGCAGTCGCTCGCCGAGGCGCACTTCCCCGAACAGGAGCAGTGGTGGCGTCAGCGCCTGGCAGGCATGCCGAAGCAGCTCGGCATCCCCACGGACCGGCCCCTGCCCGCGAGCTGCCCGCTCACCTCCGAGCGCATGGTGCTGGACTTCCCGCCAGAGCTCGCCGAGGCGCTCGTCGCCTTCGGACGCAACGAGGGCTTCACGTCGTACATGACGGTGCTCGCCGCGTGGAACGCGCTCCTGCACCGCTACACCGGGCAGGCGGACCTCATCGTCGGCACGCCCATCGGCAACCGCACGAGGCCGGAGCTGCTGCCGCTCATCGGCTACGTGGCGCACTCGGCCGCGTTCCGCACCCACGTGGGGGATGACCCGAGCTTCCGCGAACTCCTGCACCGCGTGCGACACGAGGTCACCGACGTGCAGTCGCGGCCGGACGTGCCTTTCGAAATGCTCGTCGAACAGCTCGTCCCCGGGCGCGACATCGGCCGGGAGCGCATGACGGACACGGTGTTCGTCTACCACTCGAACCTGGAGATGGGCGGCGACGCGCTGGCGGCTGTCGGAGCGAAGGGCACCTTCATCGAAGTGCCGGGCACGCCCGTGCAGTGGGGCGCCACGCTGTCGGACCTGACGCTCATCCTGACCGAGGAACCCGGCCGCATTCACGGCGCGCTGGAATACGCGACGGAGCTGTTCGACGCCTCCACCGCACGGCGGATACTGCGGCACCTCCAGGTGTTGCTCGGAGCGGCACTGGCCCGGCCCGAGCAGGCCCTCTCCCGCCTGCCGCTGGCCACCGACGCAGAGCGGAGCGCATGGCCCATTCCCCCGCCCGTCACGCAGGCCCCCGTCCTGCCCGCACGGCTGCGCGAACACGCGCTGCGGCAGCCGGACGCCGTCGCCGTGGAGCAGGCCGGGCGAACCTGGACCTGGCGGGAGCTGGCCTCCCGCGCGAGAAAGCTCGCGTCGAGGCTGCGGGAGCAAGGACTCCGGCCGGGAGAACCCGTGGCGCTCTGCCTGCGTGCGTCGCCGGAGAAGCTGGCCGCGCTGTGGGGTGTCCTGGAGGCAGGTGGTGCGCCGGTGGCGCTCGGGCCCACGGATCTGGACTCGCTGGCCGTCTATGCCGTGGAAGGCAGTGTCGTGCCCCGGCTCATCACCTGGCGCGGGCTCTTCACTTCAACACGCCTGGAATCCTCACGCGTCCTGCACGTCGAAGAGGTGCTGGGAGACGCGTCGCCGTTGACGGTGACGGAGGCGCTGCCGCTTCCCTCGCCAGAGTCCCTGGCGTGGCTCCTTCCCATGGGTGCGGGCCAGCCCGCGTGGGCGTTGAGTCACACGTCGCTCACGGGCTTCTTCGCGGGCCTGGATGCACGGCTGCGTCCGGCGCCGGGCACCACCTGGCTCGCCGCCTCCGAACCCGCTCCCGAGAAGCCCGAGCTGGAAGCCCTCTGGGCCCTATCTCGCGGTCTGCGTGTGCTGTTCCCCTCCGAGGCCACCACATCGCGCCGGGGCTCATCGGACGAGGCGGCATCGCGTCCGCTTCAGCTCAGCCTGTCGTACTTCGCCAATGACGAGGACTCGCTCACCGGGCCCAAGTACGAACTGCTGATGGAGGGCGCGAAGTTCGCGGACGCGAATGGCTTCTCCGCCATCTGGACGCCCGAGCGGCACTTCCACTCCTTCGGCGGCATCTACCCGCAGCCGGCGGTGGTCTCCGCCGCGCTCGCGTCCGTCACGAAGCACCTGCGCCTGCGCTCCGGCAGCGTGGTGTTGCCACTGCATGATCCGCTGCTCATCGCGGAGCAGTGGGCCGTGGTGGACAACCTGTCGCAGGGCCGGGTCGACGTGTCGGTGGCGACGGGCTGGCACGTGCAGGACTTCATCTTCGCGCCTGGGAACTACGCCGACCGGCGCAACATCCTGCTGCGCCACCTGGAGACGCTGCGAGGCCTGTGGCGGGGAGACCGGCTGCGGCGTCCGGGCGGCAACGGCGTCACCGTGGAGGTGGGCCTGCGCCCGAAGCCGGTGCAGCGCGAGCTGCCCGTATGGCTCACCGCCACCGCGAACCCGGAGACGTTCCGGCTCGCGGGTGAACTGGGCGCGGGCGTGCTCACGGGCCTCTTCGCCCACTCGCTGGAGGAGCTGAAGCCGAAGGTGTCCCTCTACCGCGAGGCGTGGCGCCGCAACGGGCACCCGGGCCGGGGACACATCACCTGCATGCTGCACACGTACCTGGGTGACGACGAGGCGGAAGTCCTCCGGCAGGTGCGCAAGCCGCTGCTGGCGTACTTCCGGAGCTCGGCGGACATCACCACGTCGCTGCTCGCCGCGCAGGGGTATCAGGGGGAGATCGCCAAGGTGTCCCGCGAGGACATCGACGCGCTGCTGGAGCACACCTTCGAGCACCACGCGAAGGGCACCGGCCTCATCGGCACGGTGGAGAGTGGCATCCAGCGGCTGCGCGAAGTGCGGGCCTCGGATGTGGACGAGGTGACGTGCCTCATCGACTTCGGCCTGGAGACTCCTATCGTCCTGGAAGGGCTCAAGCGCCTGGCCACGGCACGCGAGGCCGTGGCCGCCGATGCGGCGTCACACTCGCGGCGCGTGCACGGCGAGCAGGAGACGGATGCCGAGGAGTTGCTGTCCCTGGCGAAGCAGTCGGGCGCGGTGCTGGTGAATACCACGGCACGGCTGGCCCGAGCGTTGACGGACCTTCCGGGAGCGCGCGAGGCCCTGGCACCCGTGGGGGCCTGGGTCCTGGAGAACGCATCCGCGGAGCTGGCGGCCGCGGTCCAACGGACGGCGGGTGGCGACGTGCTGCTCGCGGGGGAGGCCCGGGATGGAGGCCTGCTGCCGCGTGCACCGGAGGAGAAGCTGCCTCCGGGCCTGGACGTCTGGGTGCTGGACGCGGCCGGGGCGCCCGTGCCCGCGGGCGTCGTCGGAGAGCTGGCCCTGTCGGGAGCGGGCCTGCCTGCCGCCCTTTGGAGGGCGACAGGTGAGGCGCCGGGCCGGTTGGTGCCACATCCGCGGAGTGGATCCACGTGCCTCTACCGCACCGGCCGTCCTGTGCGCCTGCGCGCGGATGGTCGTGTCGAAGCCGTGAACCTCCCCGCCTTCAAGCTGCCCGCACCGCGCCCCGCGTCTCCTGCCGCCCCGAGCGCTTTGGCCGCGACAATGCACGCGGAGACGCCCAGCGCACCCGGTGCCCTCCAGACGATCCCGCGCGCGCCGCGCGACCGGCCGTTGCCGCTGTCGTTCGCGCAGCAGCGCCTCTGGTACCTCCAGGAGCTGGAGCCGGAGAGCACCGCCTACAACAACGCGATCATCTTCCGGCTCACGGGGGCGCTGGATGTCACCGCGCTCCAGACGGCGCTCCACTCGCTCGTGGAACGCCATGAGGTCCTGCGCACCACCTACGCATTGAGCGACACCGGGGCCGTGCAGGTCGTCCACGCGACCGGCACCCTGCCCCTGGAGACGGAGGATGTTCCCGGCGACACGGCCGATGCGCGAGAGGCCGCGATGCTTCGCCGCTGCCAGGCGTACACCGCGACGCCCTTCCGTTTAACCACGGGCCCCGTGGCCCGCGCACTGCTGCTGCGGCTGGCTCCGGACACGCACGTCCTGCACCTGCTCCTGCACCACGTCGTCTCTGACGCCTGGTGCGCCCTGGTCCTCAGCCGTGAGCTGCCGGTCCTCTACGCCTGCGCCAGCGCGGGTGTTCCCTCCGTCCTGCCGCCCCTGCCGGTGCAGTACGCCGACTACGCCGTGTGGCAGCGCGCGTGGCTGACCGGGCCGGTGCTGGATGAACAAGCCCGCTGGTGGAAGGAGCTGCTCCAGGGCACGCCGCCGCTGGAGCTGCCCACCGACCGTCCCCGCCCCGCCGCGCAGTCCTACGCGGGCGCCGCGCACGCCTTCCACCTGCCTCGCGAGCTGTCCGAGCCGCTCCTCGCGCTGGGCCGCCGTGAAGGCGCCACGTCCTTCATGGTCCTGATGGCGTTGTTCCAGGTGCTGCTCTCCCGCACCTCCGGGCAGGACGATTTCGCGGTGGGCACGCCCATCGCAGGACGCTCGCGCCCCGAGGTGGAAGGCCTGCTGGGATGTTTCGTCAACACGCTCGCCTTCCGCGCGAGGCTCGACGGGGCACCGGGGTTCCGCGAGCTCATCACGCACGTGAAGAAGCAGGCACTGGGCGGCTACGCACGCCAGGACATGCCCTTCGAGCAGCTGGTGGACGTGCTCCAGGTGCCTCGCGACCTGAGCCGCACGCCGGTGTTCCAGACCGTCCTCAACGTCATCAACGTCCCGGAGGCCCAGACGACCGGAGGTGCGGGGCTCCAGATTGGCGGCGTGGACGTGCCGGTGACGACGTCCAAGTTCGAGCTGTCCCTGGAGGTCTGGGAACAGCGCGACGGCCTGCGCTGCCGCCTGGAGTACTCCACCGCCCTCTTCGACGCCGCGACCCTGGAGCGCATGGCGGAGCACCTGACCGTGCTGGCGAAGGCCGTCGTCGCCACACCGGACGCACCGGTCTCCACCTTGTCGCTGCTCACGCCGGCCGCGCGCGAACAGGTGCTGCGCGGCTGGAACGACACGCGCGTGGACTTCCCCGCTGGCGCCACGGTGCACCACCTCTTCGAGTCCCAGGTCGAACGCACGCCGGAGGCCATCGCGCTCCAGTTCGAGGACCGGCGCCTCACGTACGCGCAGCTCGAAGCCCGGGCCAACCAGCTCGCGCACCACCTGCGTGCGCACGGCGTCGGTCCGGAGACCCTGGTGGGCGTCTGCATGGAGCGCTCGCTGGAGATGGTCGTCGCGCTGCTGGGCGTCCTGAAGGCCGGTGCCGCCTACGTCCCGCTGGATCCGGCCACGCCCGCGGAACGGCTCGCCGGGATGTTGGAGGACACCGCCGCGCCCGTGCTTCTTGTGCAAGAGCGCTTCCGCGCCGCGCTGCCTCTGAATACCGCGCGCGATGCGCAGGAAGTCGCCAGCACCGTGCTGCCTTCGCACGACAAGCACGTCATCGCGCGGGATGCGCAAGGGAACGTCCGCGCCGCGCTGCCTTCTCGGACTTCGCACGTCATTGCGCTCGACACACAGTGGGAGGCCATCGCACGCGAGTCCATGGACCGCCCCGTGCCGCTGGCGGGAGATGACGCCCTCGCCTACGTCATCTTCACCTCTGGCAGTACGGGCCGTCCCAAGGGCGCGATGAACGCGCACGCGGGCGTCGTCAACCGCCTGCGCTGGATGCAGGGGCGCTACGGCCTGACGCCGTCAGACACGGTGCTACAGAAGACGCCGTTCAGCTTCGACGTGTCCGTCTGGGAGTTCTTCTGGCCCTTGATGACGGGCGCGCGGCTGGTGCTCGCGCGGCCCGGCGGACATCAGGAGCCGGACTACCTGGTCGCACTGATGGCCCGTGAGGGCGTGACCACTACGCACTTCGTGCCGTCCATGCTGCGAGCCTTCGTGGAGGAGCCCGGCCTGGAGTCCCTGACGCGCCTGCGCCAGCTGATGTGCAGCGGTGAAGCCCTGCCCGCGGACCTGGTGCTCCGTGCCCAGTCACGCCTGCCGCGCACCACGCTGCACAACCTCTACGGCCCCACCGAGGCCGCCGTGGACGTGACGTCCTGGGAGTGCCCGCGCGACGAAGCCCTGCGAGTCGTGCCCATCGGCCGCCCCGTGGCCAACACGCGCATGCACGTCCTGGATCGCCACGGCCAACCGGTGCCCGTGGGCATCCCGGGCGAGCTGTTCATCGGCGGCGTGCAAGTGGGCCGAGGCTACTGGCGCCGCCCTACCCTCACCGCCGAGCGCTTCATCCCCGACGCCTTCAGCGACACGCCCGGCGCGCGCGTGTACCGCACGGGCGACATCGCCCGATGGAGCACCGACGGCACGCTGGAGTACCTGGGCCGCGCGGACTTCCAGGTGAAGCTGCGAGGCTTCCGCATCGAACTGGGAGACATCGAAGTCGCGATCCAGTCCTGGCCCGGCGTGCGCGACACCGTGGCCGTCGTGCGCCACGAAGGCACAGGGGGACCGCGCCTCGTCGCCTACGTCAGCGTCGAGGGGCCGCTCGACGTGGCCGGACTGCGCACGTTCCTGCACTCGCGGCTACCCGAGTACATGGTGCCCTCCGCCATCGTCCGCATGGACGCCCTGCCGCTCACCTCCAGCGGCAAGGTGAATCGCAAGGCCCTGCCCGCGCCGGACGCGCCCATCGCCGGACGCGCGGAGCCCGTCGCACCGTGCGACGACACCGAGCGGGCCCTGGCGGAGATCTTCGCGCAGGTGCTCGGCATCGCGCGGGTCGGCGTGCGGGACAGCTTCTTCGAGCTGGGCGGACACTCGCTGCTCGCGACCCAGGTGGCCGCGCGCGTGAGGACTCGCCTGGGCCAAGAGGTGCCGCTGCGCACGCTGTTCGAAGCCCCCACCGTGGAGGCGCTCGCCCGGCGCATCTCTTCGTCCGGAGCCGTTGCGCCCGCGCCAGCGGAGCCGGAGAAGACCGAGCCCACCGGCCTCACGCCGTTGACCCGTGGCGTGCGACCCGCGGTGCTGCCGCTGTCGTTCGCGCAGCAGCGGCTGTGGTTCATCCATCAACTGGGCACCGCGGACACGGCCTACAACATGCCGTTCTCGCTCCGGCTGGAAGGCACGCTGGACCTCGGCGCGCTCCAGCGGAGCTTCGACCGACTGGTGCGCCGGCATGAAGTCCTGCGCACCACGTTCCGCGAGTACGAAGGAGCCCCGGAGCAGGTCATCCACGCTCCCGGTCCGCTGCCCCTGCGGCATGTGGACCTCACCGGCACCCCGGACCTGGAGCAGCGCCGCGCCGAAGCAACGAGGCTCGCCCTCGAGGAGGCACGCACCCCGTTCGACCTGGAGCAGGGTCCCCTCCTCCGGGCCCTGTTGCTGAAGCTGTCGCCCACGGAGCACGTGCTGGTGCTGAACCTGCACCACATCATCTCCGACGGCTGGTCCACCGGCGTCCTGGTGCGCGAGATGGGCACGCTCTACGCCGCGCTCTCCCGCAACCTCCCCTCCCCGCTGCCCGAGCTGCCGGTGCAGTACGCCGACCACGCGCTATGGCAGCGAGGCTGGTTGCATGGCGCGGTGCTGGACGCGCAGCTCGGCTATTGGCGGCGGCAGTTGGAAGGCGCGCCGTCGCACCTGGAGCTGCCCACGGACCATCCGCGTCCGGCCCGGCGGACCTTCCAGGGCGCGCTGATGCCCTTCACCTTCACGCGTGCTTCCAGCGAAGCCCTGGAGGCCCTGGCGAAGCGCGAGGGCGCCACGCCCTACATGGTGCTGCTGGCCGCGTTCCAGGTGCTGCTCGGCCGCTACGCCGGACAGGACGACGTGCTGGTGGGCTCGCCCATCGCGGGCCGCCGCCACGCAGAGTCCGAGGCCCTCATCGGCTACTTCGCCAACACCGTCGTCCTGCGCACCCGGCTGCGCGAGGACGACACCTTCGTCTCGCTGCTGACGCGCGTGAGGGACACCACCCTGGGCGCCTACGAGCACCAGGACCTCCCGTTCGAGAAGCTCGTCGAGGCGCTGCACCCCGTGCGCGACACGTCCCGCACGCCGTTCTTCCAGATCACCTTCACGCTGCAGAACGCGCCGCTACCACCGCTGGCCCTGCCCGGCCTGTCGTTCCAGCCAATGAACGCCGACCCGGGAGCCATCCGCTTCGACCTGGAGCTGTTGCTGCATCGCGCTCCCGAGGGCTTCACGGGAGGTCTCAACTTCAACACCGCCCTGTTCACACCCTGCACGGTGGCCGGAATGGCCAGGCACCTGAGCGTGCTGCTCGAAGCCGCGGTGGCTTCACCACGGACGCCGCTCACGCGCCTGTCGCTGCTGACGCCCGAGGAGCGGCACCAGGTACTCGTCTCCTGGAACGACACCGCGACGGAGTATCCGCGTGACGCCTCCGTGCCCGAGCTGTTCGCGGATCAGGCCGCGCGCACACCGAACGCCGTCGCCGTGAGGATGCCCGCGAGTCCGGGGGCCTTCCCGTCGGTGGACACGACGCGGATCGCGGCGCGTGAGCTCACGTACGGAGAGTTGGATCGCCGCTCGAACCAGCTCGCGCACCACCTGCGTCGGCTGGGCGTACGGCCCGGCGACCGAGTAGGGCTGTGCGTGGAGCGTTCGCCGGAGCTCGTCACCGGCATGCTCGGCATCCTCAAGGCGGGCGCGGCCTATGTGCCCGTGGAGGCGAAGGCCCCGGCGGACCGCACGGCCTGGGTGCTCCAGGAGGCGGGCATCAGCGTGCTCGTCACGCAGGAGGCGTTGGCGGATGAACTGCCGGTGGTGACCGGGCTCCTCGTGCTGCTGGACGAGGAAGCAGACCTGATCGCGAAGCAGCCTGCCGCGCCGCTGGATGTGCGGGTGTCCGCGGAGGCGCTGGCCTACGTGATGTTCACGTCGGGCAGCACCGGCCGTCCCAAGGGTGTCTGCGTGCCCCACCGTGGCATCGTGCGCCTCGTCCGGGGCAATGGCTTCATCGCCTTCGGTCCAGAGCAGGTGTTCCTCCAGGCCGCGCCGGTCGCGTTCGACGCCTCCACGCTGGAGCTCTGGGGAGCGTTGCTGCACGGCGCGAAGCTGGTGCTCGCACCGCCGCATGCGCTCTCACTGTCAGAGCTGGGCACGCTGCTCGCAGTGGAGGGCGTCACCACGCTGTGGCTCACCGCCGCCCTCTTCGAGCAGATGGTCCTTCACGAAGGAGTCTCACTCGCGGGCGTGCGGCAGGTGCTGGCGGGCGGGGACGTGCTGCCCGTGCCTCGCGTGAGGGAACACCTGTCGCGGATGGCGCCGGACGCCGTGCTGGTCAACGGGTACGGCCCCACGGAGAACACCACCTTCTCCACCACGCACACGCTGCGCGCGGGGGACACCGTGGAGCGCTCGGTGCCCATCGGGCGCCCGCTGACGAACTCCACCGCGTGGGTGTTGGACGCGCACCTCCAACCCCTGCCGCCGGGGCTCCCCGGCGAGCTTTACGTCGGCGGTGACGGCCTGGCCTGGGGCTACCTCCAGCGGCCGGACCTCACCGCCGAGCGTTTCATCCCCCATCCCCACTCCGCCACACCGGGCGCCCGCCTGTACCGCACGGGCGACCGGGCCCGCTGGCGCGACGACGGCACGCTGGAGTTCCTGGGGCGCACCGACTTCCAGCTCAAGCTGCGCGGCTTCCGCATCGAGCCCGGAGAGGTGGAGGCCGTGCTGCGCCAGGCTCCGGACGTGCACGAAGCCGTGGTGCTCGCGCGCGAGGACGTGCCGGGTGAGAAGCGGCTCGTGGCCTACGTGGTCCTCGGCGGGGACAGCGCCGACACCGACCGGGTGAAGGCGCACGCGCAGCGGCAACTCCCCGACTACATGGTGCCGTCCGCCTGGGTGGCGCTGCAGTCCCTGCCGCTGTCACCGAACGGCAAGGTGGACCGCAAGGCCCTGCCCGCCCCCGAAGCGCCCCGGCCCACCGAGTCGACGAGCGAAGCCCCACGCAACGCCGTGGAGGCACAGCTCGCGGCCATCTGGGCGGAGGTGCTGCACCTGGACGCAGTGGGCATCCACGACGACTTCTTCGACCTGGGAGGCCATTCGCTCCTGGCCACGCAGGTGGTGTCGCGCATCCGCGCGGTGCTGGGCGTGGAGCTGCCCCTGGGTGAGTTGTTCAACGCGCCCACCGTGGCCGCGCTCGCCCGGCACCTGGGGGCCACGAACCGCCGCGAGCACGTGCCGCCTCTCACCCGGGCCCCGAGGCCTCCGCTGCTGCCTCTGTCATTCGCGCAGCAGCGGCTGTGGTTCATCGACCAGCTCGAACCGGGCAGCGCCCTCTACAACATGCCCGTCGCCCTGCGGCTCCTCGGCGCGCTGAACGAGGCCGCGCTGAAGGGCAGCCTGGACGCGTTGATGGCGCGACACGAATCCCTGCGCACCACCTTCCGCACGGAAGCGGGCCAGCCCGTGCAGCACATCCACGCGCAGGCCACCGTGCCGCTGGAGCGCGTGGACCTGACCGCGTGGGAGGACACCGAAGCCCGGCTGCGCGAAGCGGAGCGCCTGGCGACGGCGGAGTCCCAGCGGCCGTTCGACCTGGAGCGCGGCCCCGTCATCCGCGCCCTGCTGATCAGGCTCGCGCCCGAGGAGCACGTGCTGGTGCTGCACCTCCACCACATCGTCTCCGACGGCTGGTCGCTGGGCGTGATGGTGCGCGAGCTCACCGCCCTCTACGCGGCCCTGCGCGAGGGCCGTCCGCCCGCGCTCCCGGAGCTGCCCGTGCAGTACGCGGACTTCGCGCTCTGGCAGCGCGGCTGGCTCCAAGGGGAGGCACTGGAGGCGCAGCTCGCATGGTGGACCCGGCAGCTCGAAGGAGCGCCCCGGGCGCTGGAGCTGCCCACCGACAAGCCCCGTCCCGCCGTCTCCACCCAGCGCGGAGACACGCTACCGGTGCACCTGCCCCTCGCCCTTTCCGAGCGCGTGGAGACCCTGGCGAAGCAGGAGGGCGCCACGCCCTTCATGGTGCTCCTCGCGGCTTTCCAGACGCTGTTGCACCGCTACGCCGGCCAGGACGACGTGCTCGTCGGCACGCCCATCGCGAACCGGCGTCACGCGGAGACCGAAGGCCTCATCGGATTCTTCGTCAACACGCTGGCGCTACGTGGAAGCTTCGGCACCCGGACGACATTCCGGGAGCTGCTGACTCAGGTGCGAGCCACGACGCTGGGCGCCTACGAGCACCAGGACGTCCCCTTCGAGCGGCTGGTGGAGTCGCTGCAAACGACCCGCGACCTGGGGCGCATGCCGCTGTTCCAGGTGATGTTCGCGCTCCAGAACGCGCCGGTGCCGGAGCTGTCGCTGCCCGGCCTCACCGTGCGTCCCGCGGCCCTCGCGGAGCGCACGACATCCCAGTTCGACCTGAGCCTGGAGCTGGACCGCCGCGAGGATGGCTTCCGAGGCAAGCTCGAGTACGCCACGGACCTCTTCGAGCGTCCCACCATGGCGCGGCTGATTACCCACCTGCGGGTGCTGCTGGAGGCGGTGCTCACGAATCCGGATGGACCGCTGTCTGGACTGTCCCTCGTGTCGGAGGAGGAACGGCGACAGCTCCTGGGCGACCTGGCCGGAAGCGTGTCTCCCTTCGACGGCGAGGGCACGCTGCACGGCCACTTCGAGGCCCAGGTGGCGCGGACCCCGGACGCGGATGCCGTGGTGTTCGGGGATACGACGCTGTCCTTCCAGCAGCTCAACGCGCGGGCCAACCAGCTCGCCTGGCACCTGCGTTCGCTGGGGGTGGGCCCGGAGGTGACGGTGGGCCTGTGCCTGGAGCGCTCGGTGGAAGCCATCGTCGCGCTGCTCGCGGTGAACAAGGCCGGGGGCGCCTTCGTTCCGCTGGACCCGGCCGCGCCCGCCGCGCGCAGGTCGTTCGTCCTCAAGGATTGTGGCGCGTCCGTGCTGGTGACGACGCGGGCGTTGCAAGAAGCGTGGCACCCGGAGGTGCCCCACCTGGTGCGGATGGACGCAGAACCTGTCCGACTGTCGGACAGGTTTTCGGACAACCGGCCGCCGACGGCGGTGCCAGGGAACCTCGCCTACGTCATCTACACCTCCGGCTCCACCGGCGCGCCCAAGGGCGTGATGGTGCGCCACCGTTCGGTGCTCCACCTGCGCCATGCGCTCTCGCGGACCGTGTACGCGGGCCAGCCGCCGGGGCTCCGCGTCGGCGTCAACGCGCCGTTGTTCTTCGACGCGTCCGTGTACCAGCTCCTCTGGATCATGGATGGCCACTGCGTGTGCCTGGTCCCGGGGGACCTCCGGCTGGAGCCGGAGCGGATGCTCACGTGGCTGGAGCAGACGCGGGTGGACACGCTGGACATCACGCCCGCGCAGCTGAAGCTCCTGCTGGACGCGGGGATGTTGGAGCGCCCCCGCCTGCCGTCACTGCTGCTGGTGGGTGGCGAGGCCCTGGACGAAGTGCTCTGGCGGCGGCTCGCCGCGACCCGGCGCACGCGGGCCTTCAACACCTACGGCCCCACCGAGTGCACCGTGGCGACCACCGCGTGGGAGCTGAAGGAAGCATCCCCCGCGCTGCCTGTCATCGGCCGGCCGTTTGACAATCTGCGCGCGTACGTGCTCGACGAACGGCAGGAAATGGTGCCCTTCGGCCTGCCCGGAGAACTGTGCTTCGCGGGTGAAGGCGTCGCGCGCGGCTACCTGGGCCGGCCGCACCTGACCGCCGAGCGCTTCATGCCGGACCCCTTCGGCACGGAGCCTGGAGCGCGCCTGTACCGCACGGGCGACAAGGCCCGGTGGCGCGAGGACGGGACGCTCGAGTTCATGGGCCGCCTCGACTTCCAGGTGAAGCTGCGCGGCCACCGCATCGAGCCAGGCGAAATCGAGTCCACGCTGCGCGCCCATCCCAGCGTCCGGGACGCGGTGGCACTGGTGCGCGAGGACGTTCCGGGCGACGCCCGCCTCGTCGCCTACGTCACGCCGGAGGTGGACACCGCCCCGCTGCAAGAGCACCTGCGAAGCCGCCTGCCCGATTACATGGTGCCGGCCGCCCTCCTCGCCCTGCCCGTCCTGCCCCTGACGCCGAACGGCAAGGTGGACCGCAAGGCCCTGCCTGCACTGGACGCGTCATCGCGCTCCGCACGCGTCTTCGAGCCGCCAGCGACGCCCACCGAGGAGCGCCTCGCCACCCTCTGGGAGGAGCTGCTCCGTGTGTCCAACGTGGGCCGTCACGACAACTTCTTCGAGCTGGGCGGGCACTCGCTCCTGGCCACGCAGGTCGTGTCGCGCGTGCGCTCCCACTTCGGTGTGGAGCTGCGCGTCCGGGCCCTCTTTGAAACGCCGACCGTGGCGGGCCTCGCCCGGCGGTTGACGGGCGCCGAGCCCACGCCCGCGCTGCCGCCGCTGACGAGGACGCAGGGGGATGAACTCGCGCCCCTGTCCTTCGCGCAGCAGCGGCTTTGGTTCATCGACCAGTTGGAACCGGGCAGCCCGCTCTACAACATGCCCTTCGCGCTGTGGCTGTCCGGAGCGCTGGACGTCCCCGCCCTCCAGCGGGCCTTCGACGCGCTGGTGCAGCGGCACGAATCCCTGCGCACGACGTTCGAGTCACACGACGGAACGCCACGTCAGCGAATCCATCCCGCGCCCACGGCAATGCTGCGCACGGAGAATCTGGAGGCGCTGCCCACGGACGCGCGTGAAGCCGAAGTCTGGCGCCGGGTGGACGCGGATGCGCAGCGTCCGTTCGATCTGGGCACGGGGCCCCTCACGCGCTTCACCCTGCTGCGGCTGGACGCGCGGGAGCACGTGCTCCTGCTGTGCATGCACCACAGCGTCTCCGACGGCTGGTCCTTCGGAGTGCTCGTGCGCGAGCTGGTGGCGCTCTACGAAGCCTTCCGCCAGGGCAAGCCGTCGCCACTGCCGGAGCTGCCCGTGCAATACGCGGACTTCTCCCAGTGGCAGGCCTCATGGCTGGAAGGCCAGGTGCTCGCGAGCCAGCTCGACTGGTGGAAGCAGCGGCTCGAAGGGGCGCCGCATGCGCTGTTGCTGCCCACGGACCGGCCGCGTCCGGCCCGCCGCTCCGCACAAGGAGCGCGGTCGCCCGTCCAGCTGACACCGGCCTTGAGTGACGCGGTGGAAGCGCTGGCGAAGCGGGAAGGCGCCACGCCCTTCATGGTGCTCCTGGCCACGTTCCAGCTGCTGCTGTCGCGGTACTCCGGCCAGGACGACGTGCTGGTGGGCACGCCCATCGCGAACCGCCGTCACGCGGAGACCGAAGGCCTCATCGGCTTCTTCGTCAACACGCTGGTCCTCCGAGCCCGCTTCACCGCGGACATGTCGTTCCGGAAGGTCCTCGCACAAGTGCGCGCGACCACACTCGGCGCGTACGAGCACCAGGACCTCCCCTTCGAGCGGCTGGTGGACGCGATCCAGCCCGAGCGCGACCTGGGCCGCACGCCGCTCTTCCAGGCCCTCTTCGCGCTGCACAACACGCCGGAGCCGGACGTCGCCCTCCCGGGCCTGACGCTGAAGGCGGTGGAAGTCCCCTCCACCGCGGCGAAGTTCGATCTGGACCTCGCCCTCCTCCGGCAGCCCGACGGCTTCCAGGGTGCGCTCACGTACAGCACGGACCTCTTCGACGCCGCCACGGTCCAGCGGATGATGGAGCGCTGGAGCACGCTGCTGGAGACGGTCCTCGCCAGGCCCGACGCGCCCCTTGTTCGACAGACGCTGCTGACGGCCGAGGAGCTTCGCCGGATGCACGTCCCAGAGGCACCTGCGTCCCGTCCCTCCGAAACCACGGAGGTCGCCCCACGCGACGACATGGAGCGGGAGCTGGTGGCGCTCTGGGAGGAGCTGCTGGGGATCCGGCCCATCGGCGTGACGCGTCCGTTCTTCGACCTGGGCGGTCACTCCCTGCTCGCCGTGAAGCTGATGGCGCGCATCCGGGAGCGATTCCACCGCGAGCTACCCCTGGCCGCCCTCTTCCAGGCGCCCACGGTGGAGACGCTGGCCCGGCTGCTGCGCCAGGCCCCCGAAGTCTTCTCCCCGCTCGTGCCCATCCAGCGCGAGGGCTCACAGCGGCCCTTCTTCTGCGTCCACCCCGTGGGCGGCAACGTGCTCGCGTACGCGGCTTTGGCGAAGCAGCTGGGACCGGAGCAGCCCTTCTACGGGCTCCAGTCCCAGGGGCTCGATGGAAGCCGTCGGCCGCTCGACACGGTGGAGGCGATGGCGGCGCTCTACGTGAACGCCGTGCGCACCGTGCAGCCCCACGGCCCCTATCGGCTCGGCGGCTGGTCCATGGGAGGCGTGGTGGCCTTCGAGATGGCCCGTCAACTCCAGGCCCGGGGCGAGACCGTGGAGTTCGTGGCCCTCATCGATTCCAGCCCGGCGACGGACGACCGCGTGCCCCTGGACGTGGACGACGCAGGCCAGGTGGCCGCGCTGTTCGAACTCGACCAGGGCCAGCTCGCGACGCCGGAAGCGGCCACGGAGACGGGGCGCACGCTCCTGCACGTCTTCACCCGCAACCTGCGCGCCCTGAAGCACCACTGCCCCGGAACGTTCACCGGCCGCGTCCTCCTGCTCCAGGCGGGCGAAGCCCCGGCGCGCGGCGACGACGGCTGGAGCGCGCACGTCCAGGGAGAGCTGACGCGCGAGGTGCTCCCCGGCACGCACTACTCGCTGCTGCGCGCGCCCCACGTCCAGCGGCTCGCGGAGCGTTTGACGGAGGCGCTCCAGGGCGCGGCGCGGGACACGTCCCGGTAGGCCGGAGACCCGCACCCGCGCCGTGCCTCCCGCGCGGCGCCGGGGTGCGCCCGCCGCGATGTCCGTGGAGGGCCCTGAGGGGAGCATGACAGGCCGCCTCCTCGGAGGGGCCAGCGCGCGTGCCAGGACTGGCACGTTCGCGGCGCGGCCACGTCATCCGGCGGGCCGCGCTCACCCGTAACGCCCCGGAATCCCGACGGCGAGGCCCTGGCGGCCCGCGTGGCCCCGACCTTGCGATGGGGAGGCTTCGCAACCTCTCACAGGAGCCCAGCCCCATGAACTTCCAGACGCCTTCCGTCATCCCCCACCTCCCCCGCCGCGCGCGGACCCTGACCTGGAGCCTCCTGGCGCTCGCCGCCGCCGGCTGTGGCGCCAGCGACAGCGCCAGCCCCGGCGCCCTGGCGGAGCGCCCCCAGTCCCTCACCGAGCGGCCCACCCGCTGCCTGGACATCCGCACCGCTCAGCCCGGAGCGCCGGACGGCGACTACAAGCTGTATGTGGCGGGTGACCTCAGCGCGTCCTGGACCGTGTACTGCCACGACATGGCCGGCACGCCCGCCGAGTACCTCACGCTCACGCGCACGGACGCCGACTCCAACTTCTCGCGGTACACCGCCGGCGGCGCCTCCCCCGGCACCGACGTGCTCACCCACTTCACCCGGCTGCGCATCGACCCCGCGACCCTGCGCGTGGACACGGCGGACCAGACCTTCGCCTCCTCCACCGGCGCGCTGACGCACTCGCCGGACACCGTCACCGCGATGCCCTACGGCGTGGCCATGGCGTGCGGCGGCGGACAGGGCCAGGGCAACGTCGACCTCCGGGGCACCCCCTTCACGGTGGAGCCGCAGGCGTTCAGCGTGGGCGGCGCGAACGGGGCCGGCGCCGCCGTCTCCAGCGAGGACGGCCAGGTCGTCACGCTGTCCGGTGACGGCATCTGCGGCTGGGTGGGCCCGCAGGGCAGCTACAACCCCTTCAACCAGCATGGCGGCCTGCTCCAGCTCCACTACCGCGGTGAGAACTTCCCCGCGACGTGCCAGGACGTCCAGGCGGCCCGCCCCGGTGCGCCGGACGGCGAGTACGCGCTGTTCGTGAACAAGGACCCGCTGAAGCGCTGGACGGCCTGGTGCCAGGACATGGCCGGCACGCCCAGGGAGTACCTCCCCCTGGTGCACACGGAGGAGGGCGCCAACTCCTCGCAGTACACGGCGGGAGGGAACTCGCCGGGCACCGACGTGCGGACCCGGTACACGCGCGTCAGGCTGAACCCCGTCACCCTCGCCGTGGACACCGGGGACCAGACCTTCGCGACGTCCAGTGGCGCCCTCAAGCACGTCAACAGGGAGCCTGTGACGGCCATGACCTACGCGGCGGCCATGGGGTGCAGCCGCACGGGCCTGGCCAACGTGGACCTGCGAGGCACGCCGTTCTCCGTGCCCACCGGCAACATCGGCCGGGCCGGCCCCTCGAGCGAGTCCTCGTGGTGGGCCTTCCACGACAACAACCAGGTGGTGGAGATGCGCGGCTACGGAGGCTGCGGCTGGGTGGGCCCGCTGGGCAGCTACAACCCCTTCAACAAGAACGGCGCCCTGCTGCCCCTGGCGTACACCGTGCCGCAGCCGTAGCCCCTGACGCTCAGGGAGACGGCTCCAGCCCCGCGCCGGGCTTCACCAGCACGGCGCGGGAGTAGGCCATGAGGAAGCCCAGGCGCATGGCGTTGCGCTCCGTGGGGATGCCGGGCGAGGACATGATGGCCGCCAGGTCACTGCCCTTCTCCAGCCCTCGCGCCAGCCGCGCGGCGATGAGCGCCTGCTGCACGCCGAGCCGCCGGTACGCGGGCAGCACCGACGTGCCGAACAGCGAGGTGAGCCCGTCGCTCACCTCGCAGCTGCCGGCCCCCACCGCCACGCCGTCGAGCCACGCCACGTACGAGTCCGAGACGGGGTTGCGCGCCGCCTTCAATCCCATCTCCAGGAAGATCGCCGGCATCGACTCGCCCTCCGGGACGAAGCCGCTGCCGGCGACCTCCACGAACCGGTGCACCGCCGCGTCGTCGGACGGATCCACCCGCTCGACGCGCAGCCCGGCGGGAGCGCCCCGGTCCAGCCGCGACAGGTCCTCCCCCACCTGCAACGGCCGGTACAGCACCGTCTCGAACTCGCGCAGCACGAAGCCCCGGTCCGCCAGCCCCTTCAGCAGGGGCTGCGGCGCGAAGGGGCTCAGCTCCGCCTTGGGCTCCACGCCACGCGACGCGAAGAAGTCCACCAGCGCGTCCAGCTCCGCGTCCGTGACGGCGCGCTCGAAGCCGTAGCCGCACGACTTGTTGATGTAGGACCCCACGCCGCCGAACGCCATCCAGCCGTCCGCGAGCGGCGCGGACGCCGTCGAAAGCGCCACCGCGGAGGTGGCCTGCTTGCGTTCGAACCGCCGGGCGATCTCCACCAGGTTCACGTCGTTCATCCTCCCCGTCTACACCGGGACGGGCCGCCGCGTCAGTGCGTCGCTGCGCTCACCCAGGCCCGTTTCCGTGAGGTGGCGGGGGCGAGGACAGCAGGCCGTCCAGCACGCCGTAGGCGTAGAGCGCCGCGAAGGCGTAGGCCCCCACGAGATAGGAGACGTTGAAGGCCCGGGCCGTGGGTGCGTCCTGGGCCGAGTAGCGGCCGTCCGGGCCGCGCAGGGACAGGGCCACGCCCAGGGAGACCGCGGACACGGCGAACGTCGTGCCCTGCCCTACCGCGAGCGCGGTGCCCTTGGAGCGCTGGCCGTGCACGAGGTGGCCCACGCCGAACGGCACCAGGTACCAGCCTCGCGAGGCCGCGCGGGATTCGACCAGCACGGGAGCGGCGGTGGAGGCCGTGTTCCCGGGCAGGAGCACGGGCGGGCGGAGCCGGGCGGCGCGCAAGGCGATGCGGTCATGGCGCTGCGCGCGCACCCGTTCGATGAAGGCGATGAAGTCCGGCGGATACACCAGGGGGTCCAGCTTCGCGTCGGGGTCGAGCGCGAGCCCCTCCACGGCCTCGTGCTCCGCGCGGGGCAGGTCCTCCTGGGCGTGGAGCGTCGCCGCGAGCAGCAGGTGGGCTTCCGCCTCCTCCCGGGGATGGGAGAGCCGAGGGGGCTGGAGCAGGGCCTCCAGCGCGGTCCGGGCGCGGGGCAGGTCGCCGGACTGATAGGCCTCGCGAGCGGGGCCCAGCGGAGAGGACGCCGCGAGCAGCAGGGCGACGATGGCGGTCTTCATGGAGCGGCCCCCAGCACGACCGTGGTGTGGGTCCCCGCCACCGCGTCGAGCGATTGCCTCAGCACGTGGCCTCCCGGGTCGCGGACGGACAGGAGGTGTGCCCCGTGCGAGAGCTTCAATGGGTCGCGCAGCGGGGCCTCGCCCACCTCCACGCCGTCGACGAAGACGCGGGACGCCGCGGGCGCGACGAGGGTGACCTCCGCGTCGCGCACCCGGAGGGAGACTTCACGCGAGACGGTTGCGCCGGCAGCCACTTCGAGCACTTCCTCGACGGGCTCGCACAGGGGGTTGGCGAAGCGGAGCCGGTGCGTGCCGGGAGACAGCCGCAGCTCGCGCAGCCGAGGGGTGTAGCCCCGGCTCTGGCCGTCCACGAACACCTCGGCCCAGGGGCGTGTCGCCACCGTGAGCGTCGCGAAGTCCCGGGCCTCCGGTACACGGACGGGCAGCTCGTCGCCGGGGGGCTCCGGAGACACGGGCCGTTGCAGAGAGTCCTGGGCGGGGCGGGCCAGCGGCGCTGGCGCTGCCCGAGGCGACCTGCCCGGAGCCTCCGGACGCGCGCCCCGGACCGGCGTCCCGGCCGCCGCCTGAGGCAAGGGACGCGAAGGTCTTTGCGCTGAATCAAGGCGGGCGACGGCCACGGACGGGGCGGAGGCCTCGCTTGTGGCGGGCAGGCCAGCGCCGGGCGGTGCCGAGGCCGAGGCGGCCATTGTCGCAGTGGCGTCGTCACCGGACGCGAGCGCGGCGGAGACGGCATTTGTCGCAGTGGAGTCGTCACCGGGAGCGAGCGCGGCAAGGTCCTCCGACGTGGCAGGCGAGCCCGCAGCAGGAGCAACTGGCACGGCGGTCTGCACCGTTGCATCCGAATCCGTCGCGGGCGCGGACGCCTGCCCCGTGGCCACCGCCGGACTCCTGGCGCCACCCGCGCGCCATGTCCATGGCCCCAACCCGCCCGACACCGCCGCGAGCACCAGGGCCGCCAGGAACGCCCGCTTGTGCTCCGCCCACGAGCGCGGGAGCGCCTCCCACGCGCTCCGGGCGAGCCCCTTCCTCATGGGCCGCGAGCGCAGGAGCGCCAGCACCTCGGGGGCTCCGGGCCGGAGCGCCAACGCGGCGTTGAGACACCGGGCAGCCCGGGCGCCCTGCCCCGCGGCGAGCAGCGCACGGCCTTCGCCCAACAGCCGCTGGAACCGGTCCTCGCGCCAGCGGGCCACGCAGGACTCCGGAGCCTGGAAGAAGGCACGCGACGCTTCGGCGGGAGCCCCGACCCACGGCCGCAGCACCGCCTCCAGCGCATGGGCCAGCGCCCCACCCTCCCCGGGCCTGTCACGCGCATCCCGGGCAAGACACCGCGCGACCAGCGCCGACAGGGGCGCGGGCGTGCCCGGCGCGGCCTCCACCAACGGCGGCGCATCGCGGGTCATCACCGAGACCGCCAGCCGGGCACTGCCCTCCCCTGCATGGGGCGTCGAACCGGTGCACAGCTCGAACAACACGACGCCCACCGCGTAGACGTCCGACGCCGGGGACCACGCCCCGGTATCCATGCGCTCCGGCGCCATGTACGGCAGCGAGCCGATGACGGCGCCAGTGCTCGTCAGCCGGGCCTGATCCGCCAGCGCGGCGATGCCGAAGTCCGCGAGCTTCAGCGGCCCTCCACGCGCCACGAGCACGTTCTCCGGCTTGACGTCCCGGTGCACCACGCCGCGCGCATGCGCCGCGACCAGCGCGCGGGCCAGCTCCCAGCCCAGCAGCGCGACGGCCTCCGGCGGCAATGGAGCCAGGCGCCGCGCCAGTTCGCGCAGGTTCTCGCCTTGCACCCATTCACAGACGAGGAACGGGCCGCGCACGGCGTCCTGGCCAAAGTCATGCACCGCCAGGACATTGGGGTGCTGGAGCGAGGCCACCACCTCCGCCTCCTGGCGGAAGCGCTCGGTGAAGCGGGCGTCCAGGCCCGGGTGCAGCACCTTCACGGCCACGCGGCGGGACAGCCTGAGGTCGAGGGCGAGGAAGACCGTCGCCATCCCGCCCCGCCCCAACTCCTGCTCCAACTGGTAGCGGCCGGCCAACAGTTCGCCCGTCATCGCGCGCGCAGTCTAGGAAGCGGGATCCGCGCGATCAAACCCCCGGGCGCCCTCACTGCTGGCACACGCGCAAGGTGGAGCCGGGGAGCTGCACGCACGTGCCTGCCTGTCCCCCGGGACACTCCGCATCCGACCGGCAGGGTTGGTGACACGTCTTCCCACGTCCCAGGTCCGCGCAGAAGCCGCAGCGGGCGCAGTCCATGGAGGTCCCGCAGGAGTCGCCCAGGTGCTCGGGGGGCAGGCCCTCGCAGGTCTCGACGCACAGGGACTCCGGAGCCGGTGAGCATTGGTAGCCCGTGGGGCAGCCCGGGTCACAATCGCGTGTACAGCGTCCCTTCACGCAGTACGCGAACGTCGAACAGGCCAGGGGGTCGGAGCAGGGCTCGGTGAGGCGGGGGCCCGATTCGCATTCCCTGTAGACGTCGGAGCAGCGCTGCCCCTCGGGACACTCCCGGTCCGCGGCGCAGGAGCGCACGCAGGCGTCTCCCAAGCAGCCGGCGTCCAACTCCTCACGCACCTGGATGTCGAGCGGACACCCCGGGGCCACGAGCAGGACCAGCAGCAGGACCGAGAGCGGGAAGCGCATGGTGATCAGCTGCGAGGATAGGGGAGCCGTCCTCACTCCTCTTCCCCCAGGTATCGGAACACGGAGCGCACACCGATGCCCAGGGCCCGGGCCGCCTCCTTCTTGCTGCCTCCGCTGCGGGCAATGGCCTCGCGCACATAGCGCAGCACGAAGGCATCGCGCGCTTCATCCAGGGACACCAGCGGCGCCGTGTCCGCGGCCAGGTCCAGGTCCTCGACGCCGATGAGCTCCCCCGACGCCAGGATGGCCGCGCGCCGCACGCGAGACACGAGCTCGCGAACGTTGCCCGGGAAGGGATGACCACGCAGGGCCTCCGCCGCCTTCTGCGTGAAGCCCCGCGCACGCGCCCCCTCCTGCTTCAGGACATGGTGCGCGATGAGCAGCACGTCCTCACCGCGCTCCCGCAGCGCGGGCACCTCCAGGCGCACCTCGTCCAGCCGGAAGAGGAGGTCCTCCCGGAAGGCCCCCCGCGCGACGAGCGCCTTCAACGGCTGATGCGTGGCGGCGACGACCCGCATGTCGACCCTGCGGGGACGCTGCTCGCCCAGCCGCGTCACCTCGTGCTCCTGGACGACGCGCAGCAGGCGCGACTGGAGCGGCAGCGGCATGTCTCCAATCTCATCCAGGAACAGCGTGCCCCCATCCGCCGCCTCCACCAGCCCCGCGCGGTCGGAGGTCGCGCCGGAGAACGCCCCGCGAACGTGGCCGAACAGCTCACGCTCGATGAGGGACTCCGGAAGCGCCGCGCAGTTGATGGCCACCAGCCGTCCGCGCCGGCCGCTCCGCCGGTGAAGCGCGCGGGCCACCTCCTCCTTCCCCGTGCCCGTCTCCCCCTGGATGAGCACGTGCAGGGACGTGGGCCCCAGGCGTTCCACCTGCCGGTAGAGGTTCCGCATGACCGGGGACTCACCGATGAGCCCTTCGAACGTGGCCGCGGCGATGCGCTGCGTGAGGCTGTCCACCTGGGCGCGCAGCTCCGTCAGCTCCCGCGACGTGGCCAGCAGCAGCGCCGCGAGCGACGACAGCGCCATGGCCTCCTCCAGGTCGCGGGTCGAGAACGGAGGGCTGCCCAGGCGCCGCCCCAGATACACCGCGCACAGGGGCGCGGAGCCCGCGCGAAGTGGCAGCACGAGGGCGGACGTCAACCGCAACGCCAGGACACTGGGAGCCCCCGCGAGCGCCGCATCCGCCGCGATGTCCGGCACCAGCACCGGAGCCCCTGAGCCCACGACTTGATCCACCAGACTGTCCACCACGACGGAAGACGGCACGGATCCGGTGGCCCCCAGCACCTGCCGCCGGTTGCCCTCCACCGAAACGAGGACCCCCACGTCCGCGGCAGTCACGTCCGCGATGCCCCGCAGCGCGGCCTCCAGCAGCTCCGACGCAGGCCGCTGCACGAGCAGCCGCGAAGCGAAGTCCGTCAGCACGCCCAACAGGCGCGAGGACGTCGCGGGAGCCTCAAGACGAACCGGACCTTCCGAAGCCGTCAGCGTGAGCGAAGCCTTGCCAACGCTGAAGGCCTCCCCCGGCTCCAGCGGCGCCAGCTCCACGCGCCTGCCACGAACCCGGACGTCACAATCCGGCCCCGCGGCGGACACCGTCCACCCACGAGCATCGCGGAACAGCAGCGCATGGCTGCCCTTCACCCCCGGTGCGGAGAGGACGACGTCGCACGCGGGCTCGGAGCCCACGGACACCACCGGCTTCTCCAGCGCGAAGGAACGGCCGTCCTGGAGAGTCAGGAAGAAGCGCATGCGGTGAACGAGTCCAGGACGGCCCCCGCCGCTCACTCCTTCGTGAGGTCGTAGACCTCCTGGATGCTGTGGAGCGTCTGGACGAAGTCCAGCTTCAGGTCCTGGAGGATGCCGTTGCGCAGGTCGAACACCCACGAGTGCACGACGGGGAAGCCCCGCGCCAGGTAGGACTTCTGCACGGCGGCCGTCTTGATGATGTTGATGCTCTGCTCCAGGACGTTGAGCTCCACCAGCCGCTCATAGCGCTTCGTCTCGTCCGCGATGCCGTCCAGCTCCTGCTTGTGGAACCGGTACACGTCGCGGATGTTGCGCAGCCAGGGGTTGAGGATGCCCAGGTCCTTGGGCTGCATCGCCGCACGCACGCCGCCGCAACCGTAGTGGCCGCAGACGATGATGTGCTTCACGTCCAGCTGCCGGACGGCGTAGTTGATGACCGACATCACGTTCAGGTCGACGTTGTTGACCAGGTTCGCGACGTTGCGGTGCACGAACACGTCACCCGGCGCCAGCCCCATGATCTGGTTGGCGGGCACGCGGCTGTCCGAACAGCCGATGTAGAGGAAGTCCGGCTGCTGCGACTTCGACAGCTTGGTGAAGTAGTCCGGATCCGTGCGGAGCTGTTCCTCCGCCCAGAGCTTGTTGTTCTCGAAGATCTTGTCGTAGGGCGTCACGTCCAGGACGGTCGCACGAGCAGGCCCCACCGTCGAGCGGTCACTTCCTCCAGTGTTCACGCGCGGCCACGAAGCATCCAGTCCCAGTACAGGCGCGGCAGTCCGTACTTCTTGAGCAGCCACAGGTCGCGGCGCTCCACGAAGGTGTTGATGAACGGCAGGCTCGGCGCGGGCCGGCCCTCGTAGTCGAACTCGGCGAGCAGCATCCGCCCATAGCCCGTCACCAGCGGGCAGGACGCATAGCCGTCGTATCGCGCGGTGGGCTCCCGCCCCTCCATCACGGCCACCAGGTTCTCCACGAGCACGGGCGCCTCCGCCCGGACAGCGGCGCCCGTGCGCGACGTGGGCAGGTCGCTCGCGTCTCCAATGGCGAAGACGTTCGGGTGGTCGGGGTGCTGGAGCGTGTGCTTGTGCGCCTTGACCCAGCCCGCGTTCGGCCCGTCCGGATGCGCCAGCGCGCTGCGCTTGATGAAGTCCGGCGCGCTCTGCGGCGGCGTGACGTGCAGCAGGTCATACCCCACCGTCACCACCTCCCGGCGTCCGTCGCGCGTCACCGCGAAGAGCGCCTCCCGCGTGTGCGCGCGCACCTCCACCAGGTCGTGGCCGAAGTGCGTCTCGATGCCGTAGCGCTCCACGACGCCCTCCAGCACCCGCGCGAAGGGCTGCACCGCGAAGAGCACCTTGCCCCCCGAGCCGAACACGACCCGCGACTTCCCCGCGAGCCCGCTCCGGCGCAGGTGGTCCGCCACCAGGTACATGATCTTCTGCGGCGCCCCCGCGCACTTCACCGGCGTGGCCGGATGGGTGAACAGCGCCGTGCCGCCCTGGAACGCCCGCACCATCTCCCACGTCTTCGGCGCGAGCCGGAAGTCGTAGTTGCTGGACACGAACGGCGTCTTCAGCGCCTCGCGCAGGCCGCGCACCTGGTCCCAGTCCAGCTGGATTCCCGGAGCGACCACCAGGAAGTCATAGGTCAGCCGCGCGCCTCCGCGCGTGAGCACCTGCTGACGGACGGGGTCCACCTCCTCCGCCCGGTCCTGGATCCACCGCGTCCCCTCCGGGATGTAGTCCGCCTCCGGCCGCACGGTGCTCGCGATGTCCGCGGCGCCCGCGCCCACCAGCGTCCACAGCGGCTGGTAGAAGTGCTGCGCCGAGGGTTCGACCACGGCGACACCGCGCACGCCCTTGCGCCGCAGCCGCGCCGCGACCGTGATGCCCGCGGTGCCGCCGCCGATGATCAGCACCCGATGGTGCTCGGAGACGGACGAAGGCTTGAGGGATGGGGACGCCTCGAGGCGCGCGGACAAGTGAGCGGTCATGAGAGCACGCCGCGAGCCTGCCCACGACAACCCCACCGCGCCAGCTGCCCTGCGAGGCGAGTGCGCGTTGGCGAGACCACATCAAATATCGAAGGACGTCCCTTTCTCGGAGCCCGCGTTCCGGCGGACACTCCGTGCGATGCGCTGAATCCCCCGCTCCGCCGGCGGCCCCCGTGCAACGGAGATTCCGACATGCTCTTCCGCCAGCTCTTCGACTCCGAGTCCTCGACCTACACGTACCTCATCGGTGACGAGGCCACGCGTCAGGCCGTGCTCATCGATCCGGTGCTGGAGCAGGTGGACCGCGACCTGCGGCTCGTCAGCGAGCTGGGGCTCGTCCTCTCCCACGTCTTCGACACCCACGTGCACGCGGACCACTTCACCGCGTCCGGCACGCTGCGGGAGCGCACGCAGTGCCAGGTGGTGGCCGGGACAGGCGGGGCCCGGTGCGCCGACATCCAGGTGCGGCACGGAGATACGGTGCACGTCGGACAGTGCACCTTCCAGGTGCTCGCCACGCCGGGCCACACGGACGACAGCGTGAGCTACCTGCTGGGCGACCGCGTGTTCACCGGGGACGCCCTGATGGTGCGGGGCAACGGCCGCACCGACTTCCAGAACGGGAGCGCGAGCCAGCTCTACGACTCCATCACCCGCGTCCTCTTCCAGCTCCCGGACGCGACGCTCGTCTACCCCGCGCACGACTACCACGGGAACACGGTGACGAGCATCGGCGAGGAGAAGCGCCACAACCCGCGGGTCGCGGGCAGGAGCCGCGAGGAGTTCATCGAGGTGATGAACAACCTCCACCTGCCCCACCCCAAGAAGATCGACCTGGCCGTCCCGGCCAACCACGCCTGCGGACGGACTCAGGGTCCGGCGCCAGAAGCCTGACCTCAGGCCGGCTTCGCCAGCGCCGCGTCAATGGCCTGGACCAGGCGCGGATCCTCCGCCGTCACATCCGGAGCGAAGCGGCCCACGACGCGGCCATCCCGGCCGATGAGGAACTTCTCGAAGTTCCACTGCACCTCCGGCTTCGGGTTGGCTTTGATGCCGTAGCCCTTGAGGTTCGCGCGCATGGGCCCGTCGCCCGTGGCATCCGGGATGGCTCCCGTCAGCGCGTGGTAGAGCGGGTGCTTGTCCTTCCCCACCACGGAGATCTTCGAGTACAGCGGGAAGGTCACGTCGTACTTCAAGGTGCAGAACTGCTGGATCTCCGCCTCGCTGCCCGGCTCCTGCCCATTGAAGTTGTTCGCGGGGAAGCCCAGCACCTCCAGGCCCTGCCCCTGCCGGCTCGCGTAGAGCTTCTGCAGGCTTTCGTACTGGGGCGTCAGGCCACACTTGGAGGCGACGTTCACCACCAGCAGGACCTTGCCCTTGTGCTGACCGAGCGTCCGGGGAGCGCCGTCGATGCCTTTGAGGGGGATGTCGTAGAGGTTCTGGCTCATTTTCACTCCTTCTGAGGGGGCGGCCACTCTAGCCCAGGCCCGCCAGGGGGTGGCCCCGGGCAGGTCCGGCAAAGTGCCAGCCCCGGTGTGGTGATTTGCGGCGGTCGCGGCGCGATGCAAGGCGCCGGCCCCTGGAGGGAACGGCTGGCCCGAGCCTTGCGTTGTGTGGACTCCCTCGCACTCCATGCACCGCCTCCTCGCCCCCCTCGTCCTCCTGCTCGTTGCCCTGGCCAGCGTGGCGGGCGGAGCCGTGTGGTTCATCCAGCGCGACCGGCAGGCGCTCGTGGAGCAGTTCGGGCGCGACCGGCAGGCCCAACTGGAAGAGGCCGCCAGTGGCGTCGCCCGGTCGCTGGAGGACCTGGGGGACAACCTGCGCTTCGCGAGCGAGCTGCTCGCCCAACCCGGGTCCGCCGGAGACCATCACAACGAGCTGCGTGCCCTGTTGGAGTCCGTGGGCCAGTACCGGGCCATCGCCGTGCTGGGTCCGGACGGCGAGGAGCGGCTCTTCCTGGTCGACCACAAGTCGCGCCACCTGCCGAGGGAGGCCGTCCACCCTCCGGCGCTCGCGGACACCGCGCGGCAGGCGCTCACGGCCCCGGTGGGGCACGTCATCCCCTCGCCCCCCATCGAAGGCGCGTCCTCCGGGTGGATGCGCGTCTTCGCCATCCGCATCGACTCGGACACGCCCGGGGGCGGAGGCGTCGTCGCCATCCTCGTGGACACCGAACCCATCTTCGCGCCGCTGCGCATGGTGACGGTGGAGGAGAACACGCGCCTGCTCCTCCTGGGCGCCCACGGCACGCCCGCGCCCATGAGCGACCCGTCGCTCGCGTCCTGGCACCGGCGGCTGGGTGAACCCGAGGGGAAGCTCGTGCCGGGCTTGCGCACCCTGGTGGCGCGGATGCGCGCGGGAGCGTCCGGGTCGCTGCGGATCAACGAGGCGGAGGCCTCGCGCCTGGGCCTGGGGTCCGCGGACGCGGTGGCCACGTTCCGTCCCCTGCGCATGCGAGGCGAGGCCTCCTGGTCCGTGGCCACGCTCTCCTCCACCAGCGCCCTGCGCGCCCACGAGCGCACCCTGGTGCTGCGCCTGTCGTTGGCCGCGCTCCTCGTGGCGGTGTTCCTGGTCGCGTTCGGGATCTACGTGGTGCTCGCCAACCGCCGGGAGGTGGCGCTCCAGGAGAGCCTTCGCCACGCCGCGAAGTTCGCGCACCTGCATGAGAAGACGCAGAAGATCCTCGACCACATCCCCACGGGCATCCTGGCCCTGGACCGCGAAGGCCGCATCAGCGCCGTGAACCAGGCCTTGCGCGCGCGCCTGCCAACCACCGCCGTGGGGAGCACCCTCCCGGAGGCCTTCCCCACCGCGCCCACGGCCGCGGTGCAGCGGCTGACGGCGCTGGTGCTGGCCGCTCGGGACAAGGGCGCCGTGCGCAGCCTGCACGGCGAACCGCTCAGCCTCTTCAACGAGAAGGACCAGTTCAACGTCCACGCCGTCCCGCTGGAGCACGGCGACGGAGAGGCGAGCACGCTGCTGGTGCTGGAGGACCTGAGCAACGTGCGCATGCTGGAGGACCAGCTCCTGCGCGCGGAGAAGCTGGCCACGGTGGGCGTGCTCGCCGCGGGCGTGGCCCATGAAATCGGCACGCCGCTGGGCATCATCCGGGGCCACGCCGAATACATGCTCCAGAAGGTGGGCGGCGTGGAGCACCCGCAGGGCCGGGGCCTCAACGCCATCGTCACGCAGATCGACCGGGTGAGCCGCATCATCCGCCAGCTCCTGGACCTGTCGCGCCTGCAACCCGCGCGGGCCGGCGTCGTCCCCCTGGCGCCGCTCGTGCGGGGCCTCCAGGAGCTGCTCGACGTGGAGGCCGAAAGGCGGCACGTCCACTTCGAGCTGGACGTGCCCGAGCGGCTGCCCAGCCTCGCGGCGGACGCGGATCAACTCCAGCAGGTGCTCCTCAACCTCGCCCTCAACGCCTGTGACGCGTGCAGCCCCGGAGGCCACGTGAGGCTGAGCGCCACGACGTGCATGGCGGGAGACACCCCGGCGGTGGAGATCCGCGTCCAGGACGATGGCCGGGGCATCGCGCCGGAGCACCTGCACCAGGTGTTCGACCCCTTCTTCACCACCAAGAAGCGAGGCCAGGGCACGGGCCTGGGCCTCAGCGTGGTGGCGCAGATCGTCCGCAACCACGGTGGCCAGGTGGGGGTCGAAAGCGAGCCCGGCCGAGGCACCGTCTTCACGCTGCGGTGGCCGGTGGCCGCCGCGCCTGGCTGGGAGGAACGGCATGCCGTCTAGTGCGCGCATCCTCGTGGTGGATGACCACGAGGAGATGGGACAGATGTTGAAGGAGCCCCTCACGGACGCGGGCTACCGCGTGGACCTGTCCACGGGCGGGGCGGACGCCATCGCCCAGCTGAGGGCCCGCGTCTACGACGTCGTCCTGTGCGACCTGCGCATGGAAGAGGTGGACGGGCTGGACGTGCTCGCGGCGGCGCGCCGGCACGACCCGGAGCTCCCGGTGCTCCTCATGACGGCCTTCGGCGCGGTGGAGAGCGCCGTGGAGGCGATGAAGCGCGGCGCCTACCACTACCTCACCAAGCCCTTCCGCCTGGACGAGGTGCTGCTCCACGTCGGGCGCGCGCTGGAGTCCCGGCGCCTGAGGACCGAGCACCGCGACCTCAAGCGCCAGGTGGCCCTGCGCGGCGGCCTGGGCTCGCTCCTGGGACACAGCGTGCCCATGCGGACGCTCTACGAGCTCATCGACCGCGTGGCGGCCTCGGAGGCGCCGGTGCTCATCCGTGGCGAGAGCGGCAGCGGCAAGGAGCTGGTCGCCAGGGCGCTCCACTCCGAAGGCCACCGGAGCCAGGCCCCCTTCGTGGCGGTCAACTGCACCGCCCTGCCCCACGCCCTGCTGGAGAGCGAGCTGTTCGGCCACATCAAGGGCGCCTTCAGCGGCGCCACCACCACGCGCCGGGGCCTCTTCGTGGAGGCGGACGGAGGCACGCTCTTCCTCGACGAGATCGGGGACATGCCCCCGGAGCTCCAGGCGAAGCTGCTGCGCGTCCTTCAGGACGGCGAGGTGCGCGCCGTGGGCGCGGATGGCTCGCGCCGGGTGGACGTGCGCATCCTGGCCGCCACGCATCAGGACCTGGACGCGCGGGTGAAGGAAGGCCGCTTCCGGGCGGACCTCTACTACCGGCTCAACGTCGTCTCGCTCCGGGTGCCGCCGCTGCGCGAGCGCACGGAGGACATCCCGAACCTCGCGGAGCACTTCGTGGCGCAGGCCCGCGCCCGCAATCCGCGCTCCTCCGTCACCGCCCTGGCCCCGGAGGTCGTGGCCACGCTCTCGCGCATGCCCTGGCCCGGAAACGTGCGGGAGATGGAGAACCTGGTGGAGCGCCTGGTCGTCCTGGGAGCGCAGCCCACCGTGGACCTGGCCCAGCTGCGCCTGCACACCTCGGAGGCCGCTCCGGAGGTCCACCCGCTGGCCGCGGCCCACGGACAGGTGGTGCCGCTGAGACAGCTGGAGGGTGAATACATCGCGTGGGTGGTTGCCCGCTGTGGAGGCAACAAGACGCGCGCGGCGGAGCTGTTGGGGATTGATGTCTCCACCATCCACCGCAGGGAGAAGACCGACAGCGGCGTTTCGCAACGCTAGAACGACGCGCTTTGCGAGTCATCGCGCCACCGAGCGCGAGACTCCAGGCGGAAGGACCGCGGCACAGCCCTTGCTCATGTATCAGGGCATGAACCGAACCCACCTGGTCCTCCTACTGTCAGTGATTGGCCTCACCGGTTGCGCGAGGCGCGCGGCCAACACGAGCACCGCCGACGCGGCGACCCACGCGCCGGCCCCCACCGCCAGCGACCGTGGCAACGCGGCGCGGCCCACGCCCGACGACGCGGAGCAGGCGCTCGCGGCGCTCAACGCCGCGCCCATCTACTTCCCGCTCGACTCCTCCATGCTCCCGTCGGAGGCCACCGACGAGCTGTCGCGCATCGCCCAGGCCCTGCGTCAGCGAAGCCTCGCGAAGGTGACGGTGGCGGGTCACACCTGCGAGCTGGGCACGACGGAATACAACATCGCGCTGGGTCAGCGCCGGGCCGCCAGCGTGCGCGCCTACCTGGTGAACCTGGGCGTCGAGCCCGGGCGCATCTCCGTCATCTCCTACGGAGAAGAGCGGCCCGCGGACGCGAACGCCCCGGAGAAGAATCGCCGCGCGGAGTTCTCCTTCCGCCTGGCCGAACAGGCCCGCGCCGGCGAGCTGTAAGCCTTTTTCGAACCCTCACCGCGACCCCACTCACATGAGCTCCAGCGAAAACGCCCCCCTCCCGCCGTCTGTCATTCGTTCCCTGCGCTGGCCCCTGGGTATCGCCGCCGTCGTGGCGCTCCTGGGCGGTTCGAGCTACTTCTTCCTGCGCACGCCGGAGCCGACGCCCGCCCCCACGCCGACAATCGCCGAGCCCACGCCCCCGGCGCCACCTCCGCCCCCGGCGGTGCAGCTCTCCGGCACCGACTCGCGCGTGAGGGAACTGTTGAAGGGACTCTCCAGCGACACGGACTACGCGCGCTGGCTGTCCTCCGAGGACCTGTCCCGCCGCTTCGCCGCGTCCGTGAACCTGGTCGCCGAAGGCCAGAGCCCGCGCATGCCGCTGTCCTTCATGGCGCCCGCCGGGACCTTCCGCGTGACAAAGCGTCATGGCCACACGGTGACGGCGCCGGAAAGCCATACCCGTTACGACGGCGTGGCCCGCGTCATCACCTCGCTGGACGCGAAGAAGGCGGGACAGGTGTATCAGGAGCTCAAGCCGCTGCTGGACGCCGCCCACGCGGAGCTGGCCCCGCCGGGCCGGAGCCTGGATGCGACCCTGTCGCAGGCCATCGGCCGTCTCACCCGCGTCTCCGTGCCCAAGACGCCTCCAGAGCTCATGACGAAGGGCGCGCTCTACGTCTACGCGGATCCGGACCTGGAAGCGCTGGGCGCGGCGGAGAAGCACCTGCTGCGCATGGGCCCGGAGAACATGCGCAAGGTGCAGGCGAAGCTCACCGAACTGGCCGCCGCCCTGGGCCTGCCGTCGGCGCAGCAGGCCCGCGTGCCGTGAGCCATGATCCCCCGAGGGGCCCCCGCGACTACTGGGACTTCAGCGCGGCGTCCATGTGCCCCGCGCGCATGGCCTGCTTCGCGCTGGCGTCGGGTTCGGAGCGCAGCGTGATCTGGACCTTCTTGATGGTGCCCGTGAAGGGCACCCCGTGCGCGTAGGGTCCCACCGCGGCCCCCGTGTCATCGCCCACGTCGAACGTCTCTCCGCTCACGGAGAAGAGGAAGGGAACCGTCTTCTCGATTCGCCCCTGGCCCGCGATGCGGCCATTGACCCACAACCGCGCGGTCCCGCCCCGGCCCAGCCCACCGCCGTCGTAGTCGAAAGTCAGCTTCAACGTGACGTCTCCGGGTGGCAGCGCGTCCGCGCACTCGACGGCGTACGACTCATGCCCCATCCAGTTGTAGAAATAGACGGGCTTCCCGTCGTGGACGGAGAGTGACCAGCCCGCCATGTTTCCTCCCTGGCTGACGATGACTCCCTCCGCCACGCCCTCGGGAATCCGCAACTCGGCGGTGAGGTCGAACGACGTGTTCTTCACGTTCACCGTGGCCAGCTCCGGCATTCGGACGTTGTCCCGGTAATAGGTCACCGTCGTCCGGCCTTCGAGCAGGCTGGGCCGGTTGCCAGGCAGCGCTCGCTGCATGGTCTCGTCGTTGAGTGGATAGACGTCGTACTTGCGCGCCTCCTGGTCGAAGAGGGCCTGCAGGTGCGCGAGCTTTTCGGGGTACCTCGCCGACAGGTCCTCGCCCTGGCTGAAGTCGTGGGCAATGTCATACAGCTCCCACCGCTCCTGGGGCCCGAAGGGCAGGGATTGGATGCGCACCCAGGGCAGCCGTCCGTGGAAGCACGACGCCATCCACCCGTCGTGGTAGAGGGCCCGGTTGCCCAGGATCTCGAAGTACTGCGTCACATGGGTGCTCGGGGCGTCCTTCTGGCTGAAGGTGTAGAGCATGCTGACGCCCTCGAGGGGCTTCTGCCGCACGCCGTTGACCTCCTCGGGCGCCGGGATGCCCGCCGCCTCCAGCACGGTGGGCCCGATGTCGATGAGGTGATGGAACTGCGAGCGCAGGCCGCCCGCGTCCTGGATGTGCCGGGGCCAGGACACCACCAGCCCGTTGCGGGTGCCTCCCAGGTGGCTCGCGACCTGCTTCATCCACTGGAAGGGCGAGTCCAGCCCCCAGGCCCAGCCCACGTTGTAGTGGTTCTCACACCGGGGAGAGCCGAAGTCCTCCATGTGCTCGAGCAGCCATTCCGGATCCTCGGGGATGCCGTTCTGGTACGACGGGGAGCTCCAGGCGCCGTGCGGGGTGCCCTCCGCGCTCGCGCCGTTGTCCCCCACGATGTAGACGAAGAGCGTGTTGTCCCAGGCGCCCAGGTCCTGGATGGCATCGACGACCCGGCCAATCTGCGCGTCCGCGTGGGCCAGGAACGCGGCGTAGACCTCCATCAACCGCGAAGCCACCGGCTTGTACCGGTCCGGGTACTCCGCCCAGGAGGGAATCTGCTCCGGGCGCGGCGTCAGCTTCGTGTCGGGAGGGATGACGCCCAGCGCCAGCTGCCGCCGCCAGGTCTCCTCGCGGAGCGCGTCCCAGCCCTGGTCGAACTGGCCCTTGAACCGGTCAATCCACTCCCTCGCCACGTGGTGGGGATTGTGGCCCGCGCCGGGCGCGAAATAGACGTAGAACGGCTTGTCCGGCGCCGCTGTCTTCTGGTTGCGGATCCACCCGATGCACTGGTCGGCCAGGTCCTCCGTCAGGTGATAGCCCTCGCGGCCCCGGTAGGGCGCGACCGGCGTGGTCTGATCATAGAGGGCCGGCTCCCACTGCGACGTCTCTCCGCCAAGGAAGCCATAGAACCTCTCGAACCCGAGCCCCGTGGGCCAGCGGTCGAACGGGCCCGCGGCGCTGACCTCCCACATCGGCGTGCAGTGCCCCTTGCCGAACCAGGCGGTGTTGTAGCCGCCCTGTCGCAGCACCTCCGCGGTGGTGGCCACGCTCTTGGGGATGGCGCTGTCATAGCCAGGCAGGCCCGTGGCGATCTCCGTGAGCGCCCCCATGTGAGCGCTGTGGTGGTTGCGGCCCGTCAGCAGCGCGGCGCGGCTGGGCGAGCACATCGCCGTGGTGTGGAACTGGTTGTACCGCAATCCCTGTCTGGCCAGCGCCTCCAGGGTGGGCATGGGAATGGGGCCACCGAAGGTACTGGAAGCGCCGAAGCCCACATCATCCAGCAGCACGATGACGACGTTCGGAGCACCCCGGGGCGGCAACAGGATGGATGGCTTTCCGGGCTGCATGTCCGCCGCCGGGGCCACCTTCGCGCCGCCGGGGCGTGTGTCGTCCTTCTTCTCGTGTCGGGCCATCGCGAGGCGCTCCTGTGAGGGGTGGGGGGTGGGGGCATTCAGGCCGCTCGCGTCACGGCGGGTCGACCGCGACGTAGGTCACGTCGGTTCCGGAATAGCGGGGCTGGTACCAGGTGCTGCCGCGGTTCTGGTACGTGACGTTGTGGGAGACGATCGTGTCGCACGAGGGGGCCAGCAGCGAAACGCCTCGTGCCGTGCGCATGGGAAATGACTCCTGGCTCAGTCCGGCTGGCGCGGCCGGGCCTTCGCGCCCTCGAAGTCGATGCGGTGGGAGTCCTTCGCCGGGACGAACGCGAACGCCGCGTCATCAAGCCGGGGCCAGCTGCTCCTACGCATTCCCATGGACTCCCACCTCCTGCTGTCAGCGGGCGACGGCCCCCATCACTGTGAAACTGAGGACGCGGAGCGCCGGTGCAAGACCGGGCGCCGGAGGGCAAGCAAGGCGAAGGGGGCGGTCCCCCGGCTTCCATGCGTGACGCGCCACCTGGGGTGGATGCCCACGCGAAGCAGCCTTCCTGCGCGCCCCTTCCGGCCCTGCCGCCTCGACCAGGACTTGTAGGGGACGAGGGCGAGCGCCCGGACGAGGACGAAGAGGCCCACCACCGCCGCCGCCTCCATCACCTGGACGCCCGGATAGGAATGGACGACGAGGCTCATCGCGAGCCCCGGGTTGCCCAGCGCGGCGGCCAGCGCCACCGCCCTGCGGTCCTCGGGCTTGGGCCTGCCTGCCCAGTGTCCCAGGAAGGCCGCGGCGGACACCGTTCCCGCCAGCGCCAGGGCCGAGGACATCCCCAGGTCCTTCAACCGGGGAGCAGCCAGGAAGAGGACGAGCCCCGCGGTCACCAGCAGGAGCACGCTGAACAGCCGGTGCACCCAGACGGCCAGCACCTCCGCCGCGTGGGGAAGCAGGGCGCGCACAGCCATGCCAGCCACCAGCGGCGGGACGAGCTTCACGAGCACGAGCCCGAGCACCCCGGAGGGACTCGCCTGAAGGTGAAACCCTCTCAGTCCATCGAGCGCGGCGACCCAGAGGGGGACGCTGACGAGCGAGCAGAGCGCCAGCAGCAGCACCAGGTTGAGCGAGGTGGTGACGCTCGCCCGCAGCGCTTGCGCCTGCTTCACCTGGAGGGGAGCACCGGGGCAGATGGACAGGAGGACGAGCGAGCCCGCCGCCACGGGCGGGAGACGGAACAGCGCGACCAGGGCGTAGGCGACGAGTGGAACGGCGACCAGCGCCACCGCCAGCGCCCGCCCATACAGCGCCGGACGCTGGAAGATCCGCGAGAGGCCGCCGGCCCCTTGTGCCAGCCCGGCGTGAAACATGAACAAGACGACGACGTGGGACAGCGCGAAGCCCCCCAGGGCTTTCAACATGGCCGTTCCCCTCCACGTCAACGGTGCACCCGCGGCCTGGGGATGAACAGTCCAGGGTCCGACGCGTGGCCGCCGGCACGAAGGTGTCCACCAACGACGTGGTCAACGCGACGCTGCGGTGTTGCGGCGCGCGGACCTATGGAATTCGAGCGTCACCGAGCTGGCCGTGCGCAACCGCGCCGTGGTGGCCGCCTACGGCCGGACGCAGCTGCGGGACGACCTGCGCTGGGCGGACTCCTGGCGGCGCAATACGAGCCAGGGCAGCGTGTATCACCCCTGGCTGCTGGGAAGAGACCGCGTCTATTCCTCCAACTGGACCAGCGCCAGATCCAGGCCTGCACGTGGACGGGCTGCGCACCGACGCTCATCTTCGGTCCCGCGGAGTGGATGTGGCGTTCGCTCACACCTACGGCCGCCTTCAGCCCCTGCGCTGATGCTGCCTGGCCAGGACTGAAACCCATGAACGGCTGCACGCCCGCGTCAGCGCGGCGGGTGACATGCCTTCGCACGGTCTGGTTGCTTCGCCGACTGGCAGGAGCCGCACCCACGGCACAGCTTTGGGATTGCCATGGACGTCCCCGCCTCGCTGCTCGACTTCTCGCTGGTCCAGGAAACCTCGCTCGACCGGCGGCACCGCTTCGCCCGTCTCGACCGGATTTCGCAGCCCGTGCGCATCCTCGGCCTGATGCTGGTGACCTGGCTGCCGCTCCTCGCCCTGTCGCTCCTGGAGGGCGGGCCGATGGCACGCGCCTTCCTGCGCAACATGGCGACCCATGTCGAGTTCCTGGTGTCCCTACCGCTGCTCATCGCGGCCGATGGATACATCGACATGCGTCTCGCGACGGCCGTGCGCCATTTCGTCATCTCGGAGCTGATTGATGCGCAGCACCTGCCCCGCTACGAGTCCATTGCTCGCGACGTGATGCGGGGGCGGCGAAGCGGCGTCATCGAGGCCGGGTTGCTGGTCGCCTCCTTCGCCCCGTCCTTCATACACGTGCCCTACCTGCCGAACCGTCCGGACTGGCTCCATGCGGAGCCCGGGGGCCCGCTCACCCTGGCCGGGTGGTGGTACCTCGCGGTGAGCATGCCGATCATCCGGTTCGTGCTCCTGCGCTGGCTGTGGCGGGGGGTCCTGTGGGCGACGTTCCTGTTCAAGGTCTCCAGGCTGCCGCTCGCTCTCGTGCCCACCCATCCGGACGCGGCGGGCGGCCTGGGCTTCCTGGGCACATGCCAGGCCAGCTTCTCGGTCATCGTCCTCGCGTTGGCCTCCACGCTCACCGCGCAGCGTCTGGCGCACACCTCCACCGCGAACTTCACCGGCTACGCCATTCACCTGTCCGCCTTCGCGATCATCTGCCTTGCCGTCGTCTTCTCGCCTCTGATGTTCTTCTTCCGTCAGCTCCTGCTAGCGAAGCGAAGGGGGGACCATGCCTACTCGGGCGTGGCGGCCTGGCACTCGCGGCGTTTCGAGCAGCGGTGGTTCCACCGCGAGCTACCCGAGGGGCTGGACCCGCTGGGCGCGCCCGAGTTCTCCTCACAAACAGACCTGAATACGTCCTTCACCACGGCGCGCGGCATGCGCTGGTTCCCGGTGGACATCCGCGCCGCGCTGGCCGTCGTCGCCGCGGCCATGGCGCCCATGGTGCCCCTGCTCCTCGCCGACCGGCGCTTCATCGAGGTGTTGCTGGAGCTCGGCAAGAGCGTGCTCTGACGCCGCGGCACCGTCCTCAGAGCAGGATGTCGGTCCCCACGGAGATCGTCGGACCCGTCTGTCCGGCGGTGTAGAAGCCGAAGCTGGACCCGGTGGGGCTGCGCTGGACGTAGATGAAGTGCAGGTTCAACCGCCAGCTGCGCGCGGCCATGGGGAACACGCTGACGCCACCCGACAGCTCCCAGGGTTTACGGTCGAAATCGTCGAACACCAGGGAGCCCGTGGAGTACACGCCCACGTATTTCGGGACGACCATGTACATGGCCTGGACGAAGAAGCCCTGGTCGAAGATGGAGTCCTGCGGCACCGGCCCGGTGGTCAGGAAGTCCGACAGGCGGCGGAAGAAGTACTCCCCCTGGAACGTGAAGCCGCGGTACTTCGCCCCGACGTCGAACGCCAGCACCTGGTAGTTGAGCTTCTGGACCGTCACGCCATCCGCGAGCGCGCCCTCCTCGAAGGCCAACAGCCCATCGGAGAGGCGGATCTGCGTCTCGTTGGGAGGCGAGCCCAGCTGGTTCGCCCGGTCTTCCCGCGCATGCGCGGCGGAGATTCCGAAGCGCGTCGCCACCCGCGGGTGCTCCTCGAAGTCCGCCAGGCCACCCCGCAGGCCATACTCGCCGGTGGTGGGCATCCACGAAATGGAAGCGCTGTAGGCCAGGTCGCGCGAGTCATTGCTGGCGGTGATGCCCAGCTGGCTCAGGTTCGTGTTCACGGAGACCGTGTAGAAGAACCGCGAGAGGGGCTCGCCCTTCAGCCACACCGCGGAGGAGAACCCGCCGCGAAAGAACTCCTCACCCATCTGCCGGTCGCTGGAAGCCCAGAACGGATGGGAGCCCTGCATCGACCGCGAGGTGAGCGTGGGGCCGATTCCGGCGCCCAGCGTGAGGGCCTTGTTGAACTTGAACTGCAGGTTGCCGAAGGCCAGCGTCTGCTGCGTGGTGGGCAGCGACCAGACGGTCACCGTGTAGCTCAGGCGCGGATGCAGCGCGAAGCCCGAGAACCAGATCATCGTGCGGTGCCAGTTGATGTCGTTGCGGGTCTTGACCTCGTGCTCGCGTCCCAGATGGTCGATGAAGGTCTGTTCCCCCGGCAGTTGATTCACATAGCGCACCAGCCCGTAGAGGCTGATGTTCAGGCTGCCCCAGTCGGTCTTCAGCAGTTGAAAGCCCCGGGCCGGCGTGAACTCGCCAGCGACGGTGTTCTCCGCGGGATCCAGGTCCTGGTCATCCACGGGGGTCGTGTCCGCCGGTGGAGTGACCGCGGCATCATCCTGGGCCCGGGCGCGCAAGGGAATGAGCGCCAGCGCACCCGCGAGCAGCACCAGCAGGGTCGCGAGACAGCGTCGACGGAAGTGCGGGGACATGGCGCGCTCAGGGAGAGGCAGCGGGGGTTCGTTGAGAGCGCTCCCACGCGCGGACCTTCAGCCGGGCCGCGTCGAAGAGCCGCGCGAAGTTGCCCTGGAGCAGCTTCGCGCGGGCCTCCGGGGTCAGCAGCTCCAGCATGGGCGCGTACTGCGCGTAGACGCGCAGGTACTTGGACTGGTTCTCGGGCGAGACCTCGTCGGTGCCGAAGAGGAAGCGCTCCGGATACCGGTTGATCATCTCCGCCACCCTCCGGGTGCTCTCCGGAGTGGCCACCGCGTACTTGGCGACCTCGGACCAGGAGATGTCCATGGACACGTGTCGAAGCTCCGGGTCCGCCAGGAGCGCCTCAATCAGCTCGAGGTGATGCTCCACCGGACGCACCACCCGGCCGACACCGACGTGCGCCCAGATGATGGTCGTCTTCGGATGCCGCTTGAACAGGGCCTTGATCTGCTCCAGATGGACCGGCGTCGACCCCTCTTCCGCGAAGGGAGCGTCCAGGTCGTTGTGCAGGAGCACCACCAGGCCCACCTCGCCGGCGAAGTCCAGGACTCGGTCGAGGGCAGGGTCGGTCAGGCTGGCCACCTCGCCCGCGACCTTCGAGGAGACGAACTCCTTGTGGATGGTGAACTCGCCAACGCCGCTGAACACGCCGGGATAGACCGTGAGCACCCGCCGGATGTGATCCGCCGCGTACATGTCCGTCGGATTGAAGCCGGTGATCATCGGCTCGAAGCGCGCGCGCTGTTCCTTTGGCAAAGACAGGTATGCGTTCGCGATGAACGCATCCGTGAAGGAGTAGTAGTAGAGCGGCGCGTCGGTCTGCAGGTAGTAGGTGGGCGCGGCGTTCCCTGACACGCGGTAGGACCACTGCTGCTGCAAGGGGATGCCGAACAGCGTGGCCCGTCCGACCTTGTCCCCCATCACGCGCAGCAGGTGGCGGATGTCGCAGCCTTCCTGGACGTAGTTGGTCAGGTGCACGTGGGAGTCATTGAAGAGGAAGGACCGCTTGGGGGTCTGAGCCACGGCGTCCGCGGCCAGGAGCAGGCCCAGCGCGAACCACGGACACCACGGCGTCTTCGATCTGGGCGGTCGAGCCATCGCCGGCCTCCGGGCAGGGAGACGCACGCTATGCATGCCCATCCCTCCAGGGAGAGCTGCCCCCGGGTGCATGAGCGATGTCTGGCGGGCGGAGGGGCGCACGTGAAGTCCCCTCCCCCAAGGCTGTCCTACCGTCGATGGAGAACTAGGTTGCGCCGTGAAGGGCATTCACAACGGGAGGAGCCCCCATGCTCGCAGGCAACCAGGGTCGCTGGAGCGTTCTACTGGTGGCAATCGCCGCCATCACGATCACGACGAGCGCTTCGGCACAAGCGACCGCGACCGGGCTCCCCACCGACGCGGAGTTCCAGTCCGCCATGAAGCGGGCCTATTCAGCGAACAAGGGAGTCACCGAAGGCAAGAACGCCGACTACATCCCGGCGCTCGCCAAGGTCGACCCGAAGCTGTTCGGCATCGCCATCCTCACGGTGGACGGAAAGGTCTACTCCATTGGAGACACGGACCACACGTTCTCCATCCAATCCATCTCCAAGCCCTTCATGGCGGCGAAGCTGATGTCGGAGATGGGAATCCAGAAGGTGGAGGACAAGCTGGGCGTGAACGCCACCGGCCTCCCCTTCAACTCCATCGAGGCGATTGAACGGAACAAGCAGCAGGAGGAGCCGCCCACCGGCAATCCCCTGGTGAACGCGGGAGCCATCGCCACGGTGGGGAACCTGAAGGCCGCCAACGCGGACGCGCGCTGGAACAGCGTCAGCCGCACCCTCAGCGCGTTCGCCGGGCGCAACCTCTCCGTGGACCAGGAGATCTACAAGTCCGAGGCGGAGACCAACACCCGCAACCGCTCCATCGCGGACCTGCTCAAGGCGTATGAAGTGATTCCCGGCAGTCCGGCGGAGGCGCTCGACGTCTACACGCGGCAGTGCTCGGTGGCGGTGAACGTGAAGGACCTGGCCGCGATGGGCGCCACGCTCGCCACGGGCGGCACCAATCCGCTCACCGGCAAGGCGGTGGTGAGTCCGGACGTCGCCGCGCACACGCTCGCGGTGATGATGACCGCCGGCCTCTACGAGGACTCCGGCACCTGGGCCTACGACGTGGGCGTGCCCGCCAAGAGCGGCGTGGGCGGCGGCATCGTCGCGGTGGTGCCCGGCAAGTACGCGGTGGCCGCGTTCGCTCCTCCCCTGGACGAAGCGGGCAACAGCGTGCGCTCGCAGCGGGCCATCGAGTCCATCGTGAAGGACCTGGGCGGCAACGTCTTCCACGTCGCGAAGCGGCCCGCGGCCCGGCCCTCCCCGCGGTAGGCGTCACTTCTCCTTCTTGAACGTGTGGTCGAACGAGTACTGCATCGAGAACTGCAGCCGGAAGTCATCGTAGATGTAGCCGCCCCGGAAGTTGCGGCGTTGTCCCCAGGAGAACTCCGGACCGAAGAAGAGGTCCTCCGTGGGATGGACCAGCACGTTCGCCAGGGCGTAATTGCCAGCGCTGAACGCAGCGTCGCCCTGGCCATTCGAGTTCACGACGTTGACGAACGAATGGCCAATCGTGCTGGTGAACAGCTCGCTCCAGGTCAAATCCAGGAAGGCGACCGTGCTCAACATCTTCAGGCCCACGCCCTCGACCGGCTTCGCGGATCCGGCCGGGTTCAGCTTGACAGCGACATCCACCCCGGCGTCGTTCATGTAGTTCTCAATGGCTTTGCCATAGACGACCTGGAGCCGGAGCACGGCCTTCTTCCAGGGGAACTTCAGGTTCGCGCTCAAGGCGACGCCCGCCCCCACGGTGTCCCCGGACAGGTCGATGGCGTCGTTGTTCAGGTCATCCCACCGGAGGTAACGCACGATGCCCGCCAGTTGCACGTGACCGAAGCGGCCGCTGTACCGGTAGTGAGCCACGACGTCGGGCGCGGGGAAGCGCGAGGTGACGCCCTCCAACTCGATGCGCTGGGAGTAGTTGTCGACGTCCGCCGAGCCGCCCGGGCTTTCGAGGGACAGGTGCAACTCGTGCGCGGGCCCGTGGAGCGGACGCCAGCGGATCTGGGCGTTGCGGAAGAACACCATGCCGTTGGGTCCCCAGTACTCGATGGAGTTGGGGAAGACGTCCGGGTCCATGAACCCGCTCCACGTCTGACCCGCGCCGAACTGGCCGAGCTCGCCGAAAGCGTGTCTCAACCGGAACGTCGTCTGGCCCGCCTCTTTGCCAACCCCGAACAACTCCGCCTCCAGGTGGACCTTCAGGTCACCCAGTTTGGTGGGCAGGAAGCTCTTGATACCGAGCCGGCTCTGCCGGACGCCGAAGAACACGCGTCCCTCGCCGCCGAACTCACCGTCGAACGAGGGCAGCTTCGTGGGCCGCAAGACGTCAAACCAATCCTGGTCGATGGTCCCGAAGTTGTAGCCCGAGTCGGTCATCGCGAAGCCGAAGACCTCCAGCTGCGGCCCGGTGGGCTTCTCCTCTTCTTGAGCCAAGGCTGGGAGCGCGCAGAAGCAAGACGCCCACAGCCCTCCCACCACCCACCGTGCCAGTCGCATGAGAGCCCCCTTCCCCGGAGGCTCGAACCTGGAAGCAGGCGCCTGCCGCTTCAACCGTGCGCGCGGACAGCAGGAATGGGGCCGCGTTCACAGCCGGGCCGTACGTGGGGACCGTTGCGGAAGGCGGAGGGGTTTCCTCCGGGATGATCAGCAGCCCAAACTTCTCGCTGGCCACCAGGACGCAGGTGGCCAGCGGTTGGTGTGGCTTTACAGCAGGCACTTCAGGGTCGAGGGATCGCACTCGTAGCCCTGGTTGCAGTACTTCAACTCGCAACACGGCTGCTTCCAGGCACCGCAGCCCGGCTTGTTCTGGGCGGAAACATCATCCGAGACCGCATCCGTCGTGGGCGCCTGGACATCGGCAGTGATGCCTTCCGTCTGCTCGGCGTCCGCCGTCTCCGTTCCACCACAGGCCAGCGCCAGGGACAGTCCCATCACAACGAAAGCACTCTTCACGATACGCGTCAGCATCGGGAGTTCCTCTCGGTGAATACCGCGCCTGTCTGAATATCGGAAACCGGCAACTCCTTGCAATCCAGCAAGCCAAAAACCAGTCGCACGAAACATCACGTTGCATTGGGATTGAAGCCCAGGGGTAGAGCTTCACGGCGCCCTCATTATCAAACCTGGGTTCAAAGCCCATTCACGCTGTGACTCCTGGCCACCCGCGGGAGATGGGCGTACCCATCCCGGCATGAGACCGTGCAACCCGCTGCGCCTGTCATGCGTCCTCGTTGCCGTGGCCCTCCCCCTCTTCGGGGCTCCGGTGGCGGCGGCACCGGCCCAGGGAGGCCCGGAGGAGATCGCCATTTCGCGCGGCGGCTCGCGGCCCGTGGGGCTGGCGGAGACCGAGCACTTCACCGGCACCGTGCATCGGGAAGCGCTCTTCGGGGCGAGGGCGCCCGGGCGTGCGACCGGAGGCTCCGTCACCTTCGAGCCCGGCGCCCGCTCCGCGTGGCATGTCCATCCTCTGGGACAGACCCTCATCGTCACGGCCGGCACCGGGTGGATCCAGCGCTGGGACGGCCCCCTCCAAGGGTTCCGGGAGGGCGACGTCGTGCGGATCCCCGCGGGCGTCAAGCACTGGCACGGCGCCACGGCGACCACCCGGATGACCCACATCGCCATCCAGGAGGAGAGCGACGGCAAGGCCGTCACCTGGATGGAGAAGGTCAGCAACGAGCAATACGCCAAGGGCGCATCCGCGCCCCAGGGAGCCACGACCATGAAGAAGGAACCGTCCGCACTGAAGAAGCAGCTGGGCGACTTCGCGCCCAAGATGGTGCAGCTCACGGATGACGTGCTGTTTGGCGACGTCTGGGAGCGCACGGAGCTCGCGCCCCGCGACCGCAGCCTCGTCACCGTCGCCGCGCTCACCATGGGCGGCAACACCGAACAGCTGCCCTTCCACCTGAAGAAGGCCCGGGAGAACGGCGTCTCGGAGCCGGAGCTCGTCGAGGCGCTCACGCACCTGGCCTTCTACTGCGGCTGGCCCAAGGCCCTGTCCGCGATGAACGTCGCGAAGGAGACGTTCAAGACACCCGCCCCCGCGAAGGACCCGTCCCAGAAGTAGAGGATCGGCCCATGCCCCACGTCACCGTGAAGCTCTACCCCGGCAAGTCCGAGCAGCAGAAGACCCAGCTCGCCGAGCGGATCGTGAAGGACGTCATGGAGGCCCTCGGCAGCACCGAGGGCGCCATCTCCGTCGCCATCGAGGAGGTCTCCCCGACGGACTGGGCGGAGACGGTCTACCGGCCGGAGATCGCCGGCCAGTGGGACCGCCTCTACAAGAAGCCCGGCTACAACCCGCTCAAGTAGGCAGCGGGTCGTGGCCGTTCAGCGCTCCGCGAAGGCCTTCTCGGTGACGTAGTGGCCAGCCTCTCCGGGGGTGCCCTCCCGGAAGCCGCGCTCCTCCAGCATGGTCGTGAGGTCCGAGAGCATGCCGGGGCTGCCACAGAGCATCACCCGGTCGGTCTCCGGGTTCAGCACCGGCAGGCCCACGTCCTTGAACAGCTTCTCGCTCTGGATGAGGTCGGTGATGCGGCCCGTGTTGCGGAAGTCCTCGCGCGTGACGCTCGGGTAGTACGTGAGCTTCTGCTTCACCAGCTCCCCGAAGAACTCGTTGTGCGGCAGTTCGTGGAGGAAGAGGTCGTGGTAGGCCAGCTCCTCGGCCCGCCGGCAGGTGTGCGTGAGGATGACGCGGTCGAACTGCTCGTACATCTCCGGGTCCTTCACCAGGCTGAGGAAGGGCGCCAGGCCCGTGCCCGTGCTCAGCATGTAGAGGTTCTTGCCGGGGAGCAGGTGCTTGAGGACGAGCGTGCCGGTCGCCTTCTTGCTGACCAGGATGTTGTCGCCCTCCTTCAGGTGCTGCAGCCGGGAGGTCAGGGGCCCGCCGGGCACCTTGATGCTCAGGAACTCAAGGTGATCGTCGTAGTGGGCGCTCACCATGCTGTAGGCGCGCAGCAGGGGGCGGGCCTCGACTTCCAGGCCGATCATCGTGAACTGGCCGCTGGCGAAGCGGAAACCCGGGTCCCGCGTGGTGACGAAGCTGAAGAGGGTGTCAGTCCAGTGGTGCACGCGCAGCACGGACTCCTTCATGAGACTGCTCACGGTTGTTGCTCCAGAAGAGGGCCGGCGGCGTTCTAGACCACCCGAACGCGCCAGTTAACGGGCGATGTTGTGCGACAGATTCCCCCCTCCGTACCAGAGGAAGCAGCCCGGCGGGCAGCCTTGCGCTTATCGGCGGGTTCAGGTCTCCAGGGGGTCCGCCGGCCAGGGTCGCCCTCCTCCGGGAGCCGTGGAGCCGTCCGGGAGGCCGGAGTTGGCCTCGAAACTCGGGGACGGGCACGGGCTCGTCACTCCGGGTCCAAACTTCCGGGCGACACCGGTTGCGCCCACTTGGGCGTATAGCTCCCGTCTTTCCACGCACGCAGGAGCATTGCCGCGCTGACGCCAATCTGGCTTGGAGGCGGCCTCGCGAGCTCGCCAAGCACTCGCGCCCCTTCCGCAGAGGCGAAACCCAGCGCAGCCGACGCGGCCCAGAACCGCGTTCCTGGCTCCGGGTCGTCCAGCAGCTTCAAGATAAAACCCTGCGCCTCCTCACCGCGCCGCTGCAGCTCCGCCTCAATCGCAGTGACCCGGTCATACTCTTTGTTCGCAGCCCGCGTCTTCAGCCCATCCAGAAGGCGTCCATGCTTCGCGGACGCCTCTCGATAGCTCTCCGCCAAAGCGTCCATGGAGAGCTTCTTCCAAAAATCTGCTTTCATGGAATGACTCCAAACTCCTTCAGCATCTGGAGACCAAACTCCCGCTGTTGCGCGCAGGACTGCCCTCGAAGCCATTCACGAACGGTCCCTGTTCCAGAAAAGCGCTGTCTGGAGGAGTAATACGCGCTGATTCGCTCGTGAATCCTCGGCTCGACAGCAATGACATTCTCCGTGTTGTGGATGGCCTCCGGACCGAAGCGCTGCACATTGCCGGGCGTCTGCTCGACGATGTGGTGCCATTGTTTCCCGCTGCCCGCCGGGCCCATCGCTTTCTTGAAACCGCTGAAGGACTTCCACGCTTTCAAGCGGGGCGTTCCAGGGCCGCCTGCCGATCCGCGCGATGACATGGCCACGGCGCCGGGCGCGAGGCCGAACGTGAAACCGTCCGCGGCGATGGCAACCGTCTCGACCTGGCCCACGGCCGCATAGGCGACGCCGGCTTCCGCCTCGGCCCGGACCGCAGCCCCGGCCGCCCCTGGTAGCCCCGGGAGCTTCGCCCCCAGGGTCGCGCCCGTGCTTCCAATGGCCGCCGTCGCCAGCATCACGAAGGCCCGCGCCGCCTGACGGCCCATCACCTTGCCGAACCGCTCCCCCTCCCCGCGCAGCTCATCGAACGTCAGCGCCGCATCCGACTCGGCCACCAGGTGCCGGAAGCCCTGGATGAGTGCCCAGAACGTATCGATGCCCACGTAGCCGATGAGTCCTGCCGAGAGCACCGCCGCCACGCCCTTCGTCGCGGGCTCAGGCACGGTCCAGAGCAGCGCATACGTGACCGCTGTCCACAGAGCGGCCTGCATCAACGACTCGGGATTCGCCATGTCCTTCACGGCGTCCCACAGCTCGTCCAGCACCGCCCCCTTCGCCAGCGCGAGCGCCAGGGCGAAGCGTGCATCCCCCGCGACGACAGGGCTCTCCTTCAAGAGCCCCAGGCAGTCTCCCGTCCGTCCGGTCCGGCCACACCAACGCAAGTACGCGCGAGTCAGCTCCACATCGGGCGGCGACAACTCAGCGGCCAGTGATTCCCCAGGCCCGAGCGGCGTGATGCGGCGGCGCTGCACGTCCACCAGGTACGAACCGCTCCGGGGCTCCACCTCGAAGAGGCGCCGTGCCGCATCCTGGGCACGCGGCGACAAACGGATGTCTCGCCCCAGCCGAACCACCGCCTCCCTCAGAGCCTCCCCACCGAGCGCGGCCGGTTGGCCCACGCCCTCCGCACGAGGCACATGGACAACCGGTGAACCGCGCCCCGTGTCGAGCCGGACGACCTTCGTCGCACCGCCGCACCCGACCAGGGCCCAGAACAGGGCCAGCAACAGCCACGGCAGCCGCATGCGAACCTCCGGAGCACGAAAACGAAAAAGGCCGGCTGCCACAGGGGCAACCGGCCTTCCTCTTCTTGGAGCCGACATCCGGATTTGAACCGGAGACCTACTGATTACGAATCAGTTGCTCTACCAACTGAGCTATGTCGGCGCACCGAAAGCGGCGCGTAAGTACCATCCGCATCCGGACCCGGCAAGGAGTTTCTCCGGGGATTTTCGAGCCTCCGCACCCACACCCGCTTCTATCCCCCAGAAGCCCTGACATTGATGACACGGCGCATCCGTTGAGGTGACACACCGCGTCGGCTAAGCCCGCGACTTCTCTCCGTAATTTGGAGAAATGGCCTGCCGCCAGACTGGTTGAATCCCCGTGGCGGCTGTGCTCATAAGGGCGCCGCTTTCCCCAGTGGCCCCCATCCGGGTGGGCCCTCAAGGAGCACGTTCCATCATGGCCAGCGAAGAGACTTTCATGCGCGCCCCGGCCCCTACGCCCAAGCGCACCATCTACACGGAGGCGATGGAGATCTTCAATTACGCGGCGGATCTCATCGGCCTGGACAAGCGGGTGCGTCTGGAGCTCGAAGAGCCCGACTACGAGCACATCTTCTACGTCACCGCGAAGCTCAAGGACCGGCTCGTGCCGCTGTCCGCGGAAGCGGCGAAGTCCTTCGCCGACCTGTCCGTCACCCAGGTGCGCAACCCCGAAGGCCTGGAGCGCCTGGCCAACGGCAACCTCATCCTGAACGGCCGCGCCCTGCTGGGCTCCGACGTCGCCATCCGCCACGGCCACCTGCGCCTGCCGGACGGTCTGGTGTACCAGCTGGTCCCCGGTGAGTCGCAGCGCTTCAAGGCCTACCGCGTCCAGCACAACCAGGCCCGTGGCCCCTACAAGGGCGGCCTGCGCTACCACCGCGAGGTGTCCCTGGATCTCTTCAAGGCGCTCGCCGCGGAGATGACCTGGAAGACGGCCATCGCGGAGGTCCCGTTCGGCGGCGGCAAGGGCGGCATCCAGCTGGATCCGCGCGAGTACGGCCGCGAGGAGATCGAGGCCATCACCCTGCGCTTCATGTACCGGCTCAAGAGCCTCATCGGGCCGAACATCGACATCCCGGCGCCGGACGTGGGCACCAACCCGGAGATCATGGCGCTCCTCTACCGCCAGTTCTCCGACGGTGAGCGCGAGCGCCACAACCTGCGCGGCATCGTCACCGGCAAGGACGTGCGCATCGGCGGTTCGGAAGGCCGCGGCAAGGCCACCGGCCAGGGCGTCGCGTTCTGCATCGAGGACTACTACGCCGACCGCGGCGAGAGCGTGAAGGGCAAGACCTTCGTCATCCAGGGCTTCGGCAACGTGGGCAGCCACGCCGCCATCATCCTGGGGAACATGGGCGCGCGCCTGCTCGCGGTGAACGACGCCGACGGCTCCGTCTTCAACGGCGACGGCATCGACGTGAACGCGCTGGCCGCCTACGTGGCGGACCCCAAGAACCTCAAGCGCTCCGTCGTGGGCTTCCCCGGCGCCCAGCGCATCGAGAAGAAGGACCTCTGGGACGTGCAGGCGGACATCCTCGTCCCCGCCGCCCTCGGTGGTGAGATCACCGCGGACGTCGCGGAGCGCCTCAAGGTCAAGCTCATCGCGGAGGGCGCCAACGGCCCCACCACCCCGGAGGCCGACCGCGTCCTGCAGAAGCGCGGCATCGAGCTCATCCCGGACATCATCGCCAACGCCGGCGGCGTGACGGTGTCCTACTACGAGTGGATCCAGAACAAGCGCATGGAGCGCTGGAGCGAGGCGGAAGTCGATCAGCGCCTCGAGCGCGCCATGAAGCGCAACTACCGCATCATCCGGGACATCTCGCGCAACCAGCCGCGCAAGACGGAGATGCACGACAGCCGCCCGTACTGCATCGGGAAGGCCGTGGACAGCCGCTGCGCCGCGATGATCCTCGCGCTCAAGCGCATCGAGGCCCACTACCTGCTGGAAGGCTTCTCGCAGTAACCGGCCTCAAGCCAGCTCCCTCAAGTCGCCCCCCCGGGGCACGGTGTCTTCCCGCTTCAGTCGGGAAGGGCCGTGCCCCGTGGTGTTTCAGTGCATCACCCGCTCGCGGTCCACCAGGAGCAGCGGCGCGTCGTCCAGGGTCTCGTAGGCCACGATGCGCAGGCCCACCCCGCGGCTGTTGCCGGGACGCCCGTCCTTGCGGCCAAAGGCCAGCGCCACCTGGTAGCGGACCTCGCACAGGCACGTCATCTCCGTGCCGTCCTCGCCCGCGAACGTCACCTTCAGCTTCTCGCCCAGCCCCAGCGAGTCACGCACCTCGATGAACATGCCCCGCGCGCTGATGTTGCGGCCGATGCCCCGCATCATCCCGTCCTGGGTGGACAGGTACACGGTGAAAATCTTGTCGAAGCGAAGATTGGAGCGGCGTTCCTGGGGCTGCGTGTTCATTCGGGGAGGGCTCCGAAACAGGTGGGGACAGGGGCAAACTACACGGTAGCCAGATGTAGGCAAATAATCACCTACATCCACCCTGGAGCACCCTGACTCACCATGACGCACCACGTCCCGTTTCACGGGAAAGCGCTGCCCCCGGCGTGGCGGGAGTGGCACCATCCCCGGGCTGTCCTTCCCCCCTTTTTCCGGAGTTTCCCGCCGTGAATCGCATCCTGGCCGCCGCCTTCGCCCTCCTTGTGCCCACGCTCGCCCTGGCCGACGTCGACTCGCGCTTCGCGAAGCTGCGTGACGAGTCCGAGCCCCTGGGCGGGCTGGGGGCCTTCCTGGAGAAGTACGTGGGCGAGTGTGACGGGGCGCTCGTGGATCCGCAGTGCAAGCAGCAGGCGGAGGCCTTCCGCAAGAAGTACACGGGCAAGCGCCTGTACATGATCGTCACCGAGGACGACGCGGGCATGCTGTCCCCCGGTGACTTCAACCCCGGCACCAACGAGTTCACCATCAACATCACGCCCTTCTTCTCGGGCGGGAAGTACGGCCTGTGCCACGGCGCTCCGAAGAAGACGGACGCGCAGGGCAACCCGGTGATGAACTACCTCACCGTGAGCGGCACGGCGCCGGACATGTGGAACGGCGGCACCTTCAACCGCATGTTCACGGCGCGGGGCGTGCGCGCGCAGGTCGTCTTCACCCCGCAGTCGGTGTGGACGCTGCCCAAGAAGGGCGGCGGGAAGAACCAAGGCGTCAACGCCCGCATCGAGGCCGTCCTCGTCACCGAGGGCCGCACCGGCAACCAGCTGGGGCTGTGGCTCAACGGCAAGGACGCGGGCGGGAAGTAGCGCGGCCGCCGAGGCGTCTTGTCAGCGGGCGATGGCGATGTACTGGAGCGCGTCGCCCCGCTGGACGCGCAGGAGGATGCTGGCCCCGGCGCTGCCCCGCTCCAGGGCGGCCTTCACCGCGGCGGCATCCTTCACGCGGCGGCGGTTCACCTCCATGACGACGTCGCCAGCGCGCAGTCCGGCCTGCTCCGCCGGGCTGCGCGGCACCACGCCGGACACGAGCGCGCCCAGGAAGGCCTCGTAGCCCAGGGGCGCGGCCACCTCCGGCGTCAAATCCCGCAGCACCAGCCCCAGGTCGTTCGCGCTGCTGCCGCCCCGGTTGGAGAGCCCTTCCGTGGCCTCCTGCGCGGGCCGGGCGACGAGCCGCACCGCCACCTCCTGGGTGCCGCCGTCGCGAAGCAGCGTCAGCTTCGCCTCCGTGCCCGGGGCCAGCAGCGCCACCTTGCGCAGGAGCTGGAGGTAGCTGCCAATGGGCCGGCCGTTCACCGCCACCAGCCGGTCCCCCGGGCGGATGTGCGCCTGGGCGGCGGGGCTGCCTCGGTAGACGTCCTTCACCACCGGCGCCGTGGCGGTGGGGTCCGCGCCGTCCTCGTTGATGACGACGCCCAGCCAGCCGCGCTCCAGCTTCCCGTTCTCCCGCAGGTTGGGCAGCAGGTCCTTCACCAGGTTGATGGGCACCGCGAAGCCAATGCCCTGCCCTTCGCTGATGATGGCGGTGTTCACGCCAATCACCTCGCCCTTCATGTTGAAGAGCGGGCCGCCGGAGTTGCCGGGATTGATCAGCGCGTCCGTCTGGATGAAGTCGTCGAACTGGCCCACGCCCAGCACGCGCTCCTTCGCCGAAATCATGCCGTGCGCCACCGAGTGGTCCAGGCCGAACGGGTTGCCAATGGCCACCACCCAGTCCCCCACCTCCAGCGCGTCGGAGTCGCCCAGGAACACGGCGGGCAGCGTGCCCAGCCCGGCGCCGTTGAGCCTCAGGAGCGCAACATCCGTGGACGCGTCTCGTCCCACCACGTCCGCGGGGAACTCGCGGCCGTCCGCCAGCCGCACGGACACCTGCTGCACCGGCACCTCGCGGGGGCCGTCCTTGCCCGGCGTGACACCGGAGCCGGTGGGGTTCAACGCCGGGCCCTGCGCGTTGGCCACCACGTGGTTGTTGGTGACGACGAGCCCGTCGCGCGTCAGCACGAAGCCAGAGCCGGTGGAGCGCTTCACCGCGCCCACCACCGCGCCGGGCCCCACCGTGGTGATGTTCACCACGCCCGCCTCCACCGCGCGGATCAGCGGCGCCAGCGACGTGGGGGGCGTGAAGTGGGGCAGGCCCGCGTAGCCCGCGGGGCGCTCGCGCCACAGCGAGGACACGCCCGCGGTGGCCGGGGTGTCCACCGTCGCGGGCGGAGGGGAAGAGAAGTAGGCCAGATGCTCGCGCACCCGGGCCTGGAGCCAGGGCTTGAGCGGATCCTCGGCGGCGCCAGCCACCGGGGCGAGCGCCACCGCGCAAAGGACGCTGAACAGTCGGACGGACACGGGGTGGCAGCTTACACGGCGGGCCATGGCGTCAGGGCCCAACAGACCGGTGGCCTCCACCCTTCCCGGCCCGCGACGCCCGTGGGGTCGCGGGCCCGAGGGGCGTCAGGCCTGGGCGGGGGCCACGTACCGGGCCACCTTCACCCGGGCGGGGCGGATGATGCGGTCCTTCAGGCGGTAGCCCGCGCGGAACTCGGCGACCACCTTCTGGTCGTCCGCCGGGACGGGCGTCACTTCCATGTCCGCCGCCTCGGCGACGTTCGGATCATAGGGGCGCCCCACCACCTGGATGCGCTCGATGCCGGTGGCCTGGGCCTTGGACAGCAGGCTGTCTCGAATCATGCGCACGCCCTGCACCACGGGGGACGTGTCCTGCTGGCTGGAGCTCAGCACCAGGTCCAGCTCGTCGATGGCCTCCAGGAGCGTGCGAGCCACGTTGCCGCGCTCCACGTCCAGCATGCGCTCGCGCTCGCGGGTGATGCGCTGCTTGAACTCCTCGCGGTCCTTGGTGAGGTCCTGGAGCCCCCGGGCCAGCTCGTTCACCCGGCGGCGCGCCGCCTCCAGCTCCGCCTGGAGCCGCGCCACCTCGCCATCCTGGGCGGCCTCGGCCTGCGTGTCGGAGTCAGCCGCCTCCACCTGGGTGTCGGAGGGGGCCTGCGTCTCCGGGGTCTCGTCGCTGCGGGGATTGCCGTCCATTGTCGAACCTGCGCCAGGGGTTGGAAGAAACGAACCTCGATGAGCGGCGCGAACCTAACCGCGAGGACGGTCCTGTCAACGCGCCTAGTGGTTGGACGGGGCCGCTGGCGGTGCTTCCGCCATGAAGCCGTGATCCACCTGCCCGGTCACCTCGTCGACGATCTCCACCTGCGCGGCGCGAAGGGAGTAGTAGAGGAGCCACCGCTCGGCGGCCGTCAGAGTCCCCGCGGGCAGCGCCTCCTCGATCTCCTGCACCGTGAGCCGGCCGTCCTTCAGGCCCTTGGCGAACAACGCTTTCCGCGCGACGTAGCTCTTTCCAATCCGGTTCTCCACGGCGACGCCTCCTTGTCGTTGGAAAGTAATTTCGCCCACCGGTCACCGCAGGCTGGCGGTGGATCCGGTGGGCGAAGGGCTGCCCGGAGGGCAGGCAGGCACACGCTACGAGTCGAGCTTGCCCTCGGCGTGCTGCGTGGGCGGCACCGGCGGCTCGGACTCCGTGCCCCCCACGGGGTGCGCGGAGATGACCGAGCGCGCTTCCGGGTGGAGCAGGCCGCGCTGCGCCTGCACCTTGGGCCCCAGGATGAGGATCATCGCCTCCTCCTCGATGACCTCCGTCGCCAGGAGCCTCGCCGCCAGCGCCTCCACCTTCTCGCGGTTCGTGTTGAGCACGTCCCGGGCGCGGTCGAGCGCTTCGGAGACCATCTTGCGGACCTCCTCGTCGATCATCCGCGCCGTCTGCTCGGAGTAGCTGCGCGACTCCGGCAGGCCCGCGGACCGAAGGAAGCCCGGCCCCTGCTCACCGCTCAGCGCCACCGGCCCCAGCGTGCTCATGCCGTAGTCGCGGACCATCAACTTGGCGATCTCCGTCGCCTGCTTGATGTCGTTGGACGCGCCGGTGGACACCTCGCCGATGAAGATCTCCTCCGCCGCGCGGCCGCCCATCATTCCCGCCATCTTGTCGCGCAGTTCGTCCAGCGACATGAGGTAGCGGTCCTCCAGCGGCAGCGACATGGTGTAGCCCAGCGCCGCCAGGCCGCGCGGGATGATGGACACCTTCGTCACCCGCTCCGCGTAGGGCAGCATCCAGCCCACCACCGCGTGGCCCGCCTCGTGGTGCGCGACGATCTCCTTCTCGCGCTCGTTCATGCGGCGGTTCTTCTTCTCCAGACCCGCCACCACGCGCTCGATGGCCTCCTCGAAGTCCGCCCGCATCACCGCGTCGCGGTTCTTGCGCGCGGCGAGCAGCGCCGCCTCGTTCACCACGTTGGCCAGGTCCGCGCCGGCGAAGCCCGGCGTGCGCGAGGCAATCACCTTGAGGTCCACGTCCGTGGCCAGCTTCACGCCCTTGGCGTGGATCTCCAGCACCCGCTCGCGGCCGCGCTTGTCCGGGCGGTCCACCAGCACCTGCCGGTCGAAGCGGCCCGGGCGCATCAGCGCGCTGTCCAAGATCTCCGGACGGTTCGTCGCCGCCAGGATGATGAGGCCCGCGCGGCTGTCGAAGCCGTCCATCTCCGCGAGCAGCTGGTTGAGCGTCTGCTCGCGCTCGTCATGGCCGCCGGCCACGCCCGAGTTGCGGCTCTTGCCGATGGCGTCTAGCTCGTCGATGAAGATGATGCACGGCGCCTTCGCCGTCGCCTGGGCGAAGAGGTCTCGGACGCGGGCCGCGCCCACGCCGACGAACATCTCCACGAACTCCGAACCGGAGAGGTTGAAGAAGGGCACGCCCGCTTCACCGGCCACGGCCCGCGCGAGCAGCGTCTTGCCCGTGCCCGGAGGGCCCACGAGCAGCACGCCCTTGGGGATGCGGCCACCCAGGCGGCGGAACTTCTCCGGCGTCTTGAGGAACTCGACGATTTCGCTGAGCTCCTCCACGGCCTCGTCCACGCCGGCCACGTCCTTGAAGCCCACGCCGGTGTCGTTTTCCGCCTGCACCTTCGCGCGCGTCTTGCCAAAGGACATGACGCTCTGCGGGCCCTGGCCCATGCCGCCGGACATCCGGCGCATCATGAAGCTCCAGAAGAGGATGAGCAGGCCCATCGGGATGAGCCAGATCCACAGCACCTCGCTGAAGCTGGACTGCGGCACGGCCTCGAACTGGATGCCCTTCTGCTCCAGCAGGGGCACCAGGCCCTCGTCACCGGGGACGCGGTAGGCCATCCACGGCAGGGCGCTGGGCTCGCTGCGCAACGTGCCGCGCTCACCCGGAGGAGGCTGGGCGTTGTCCTTGAGGAAGCCCTTCACCCACTCGTTTGAAATCTGCACGCGGCTGAACTGATTGTTCTCCACCGCGTCGCGCAGTTGGCTGTACGACACCCGGCGCACGCCCGCGTCCTGAAACACGTTCCGGAACAGCAGGAACCCCAGCACGAGCAGGAGGATGTAGCCCAGTGGTGAGCCGAACTTGAACCCACCTTTCGTGGGTGTTGGCTTGTCGCTCTTCTTTCCGCGCGGGCCCATCCCCGGCGGCAGGTCCTGTGGCTTCATCGTCGGCACGCTCGCCCTCCCCCTCCCCCGTACACACAGACACCATGTCGTGTGACGGTTCCCTTAGCCGGCCAAAGATGGTCACCCCCGCCAAGCCGTCAACCGCAGGGCGTGACAGGACGATGACGAACGCGGGCCCGACTGTCCGATCAGCGGCAGTCGACGCGGACCAGGGGCTCGCCCGCGAACTCACTGCCCAACAGGTAGCCGCGGCCGTCCTGGAGGAACGTCACGGCCTCCGACTGGGCCTGGCTGGCGCCGGGCACTTCCACCACCTGCGCCTGGACGAAGTCCTCCAGCCGCTTCGCGTCCGGGCGGCGCAGCTCCCACACGCGGGTGTACGTGCGCACCAGCAGGCGCTCGCCGGAGGGGTGCAGGGCGGCGGCGGTGGACAGGCGGTCCACGTCATCTGGAACGCGCAGGGTGCCCAGCTTGCGCGCCTTGCCGGTGGCGCCGGGCTTCAATCCCTCCACCGCGTACAGGTCGCCCAGGGACGCGCGCGTCTTGGTGAGTATCCCCACCTGCCCGGAGCGGCTGTCGACAATCAGGGACTCGGCGTCATGGGCGCCGTCCTCGTAGGTGAAGGGCAGCGCCTCCACCGGGAGCGTGGCGTTGGTGACGGACGTGGGCTCGGGCAACCGGAACAGGCGCACCTCCTTGCGCCGCTCGAAGTTGTCTCCGGTGTCCGCCAGGAAGATGCAGGAGTCGTTGCCCCCGGGCGCGCACGGGCCCACGGCGATGTCCTCGATGTCGCGCGGGTCCGCGCCGGTGAGGCTCAGCGTGGCCTTCACCGCGCCCGTCTCGTCCAGGGCGAACAGCTCGAAGGCGTTGTTGGAGTCGTTGTGCCCCCAGAAGATGCCCGGGTGGCGCTGGCTGGCGGCCAGGCCGGACAGCTCCGGGACCTGGCGGGGCACGGCGCCCGTCTGGCGGCCATCCGTGTAGAGCAGACAGCCCTCGAGCCCCGTGGCGGGCACCTGCGGCATGCCGGCGTCCGGAGCGTTGGAGGCCGTGGGGGCGGGACGGGAGCTGGAACAGGCCGCGGACAGCAGGAGGCCCGCGGCGGCGACCAGACGCGTGGTGGCGCGCACGGTCAGTGGTCCAGGTCCAGCAGCCGGGCCAGGGTCTTCGCGTCCGCGTCGGGGAAGCGGTACTGGCCCATCTCCTCCAGCGCCACCCAGCGGTGGTCATGCACGCGCAGGTGGTGGATCTCCGCGTCCGGGTGGCTCAGGCGGCAACGGAACACGCGGAAGTCGATGTCGTAGGTCGGGTACTCGTGGCGGGTGTGCATGACCTGCTCGAGCACCTGGATCTGGACCCCCATCTCCTCGAGCAGCTCGCGGGCGAGCGCCACCGTGTCCTGCTCCCCCTCCTCCACCCGGCCGCCCGGGAACTCCCACAGCAGGGGCAGCGACGCGGTGGGAGGACGCTGGGTGATGAGGTAGCGACCCATCTCGTTCTGGAGCATCGCGCCGACGACTCGCACGTGACGACGGGTCATTCACTTCTCCTCGATTGGGGTCCCAAAGATGGGGAAGACAGGGTGCGGCGGCGTAACACAGCCCCTGTCCGGCGCCAATGCGCAAGGCCCCTCCTGGGCAGCAGCGTGCGCACGGCCGGGACGCGCGGCCACCCCACCCGGCCCCGTCCTCCGGGGCGAGCCAGGGTCGCGGAGACAGGGCTCCGGAAGGCCAGGCGAGAGGCAAGGCGCCGCCTGGAGCCTGGGGGAAACGGGCTGTTGGGGACTTCACGTCCCGGGGAGGCGCCCCCTGGCCGGGCCACCGTCCACGAGGGGTGCGTGTGGGATTCAAGTGACGTGCGGGCCAGATGGCGCCATGCTCGGGGGATGACACAGAGTCGGAGAGAGCGGGCCGAAGCGCTTGGCGCCGCGCTGAAGGCAGCGCGGCAGCAGGCGGGGCTCTCCATGGAGGAAGTCGCGGAGCATCTGGAACTGGGCGTGGAAGTGCTGGCCCGCGTCGAGCGAGGGGTGATGGTCCCCACCATCCCCACGCTGAGCCGGCTGTGCGCCCTGATGAAGCTGGACCCGGACAGTCTGCCGGACCTCCCGGAGCTGAGTGATTGACGCGTCTGGCGGGCCCCTCTCCGGCCCGCCGGCGCGTCGCCCGTCCCGTCAGCCCAGCCGCCCCACGAGGTGCGGCTTCCCCTCCTCCGACAGCACCCGGAACGCCACGCCCGCGGACTCGCGAGCCGTCTGGAACGTCACCCGGGATGGCAGGAAGAGGGGCTTCTTGAAGTCGCAATCCAACTGGAGCGCGTCCGCGTGGGCCGCTTCGCCCAGCTCCGCCACGCAGCGCGCGAGCGTCCACATGCCGTGCGCGATGGCGCGAGAGAAGCCGAAGGGCTTCGCGGTGACGGCGGTGAGGTGGATGGGATTGAAGTCGCCGGAGGCCCGCGCGTAGCGGCGTCCGGTGTCCGCGGGGATGCTCCAGGACGCGGGGCGGCTGGACGCGAAGCGCGTGTCTTCCGGCGGCGGGGCCTTGCGCGCGCTGTCCTTGTCTTTCCGGTCGGCGTGGCGGCGCAGCATGGTGCTGACGGCCTGCCAGAGCAGCTCGCCGCTCTCCTGCGCTTCGACGCGCGTCTCGATGTCGAACTCCTGGCCCGCGGGTACCTCACGCTGACCGTCGAAGCGGCAGGCCACGGTGAGCGCGGCGGTGTCCGGCAGGCGGCGGTGCTGCTGGATGCGGTTGCGCACGTGCACGATGCCCATCGCGGAGTACGGGAAGTCGGGCAGGCTCAGCAGCTGGAGGTGCAGCGGCGTGGCCATGACCTGCGGATACGTGAGCGGCAGGAAGCCGTCGGCGTCGAAGCCGCACGCGGTCCGGTAGCGCTCCAGCAGCACGGGCGATGCTCGGCAGCCATGCGCCCGCAGCGTCAGGGCCGGCAGCGTGGTGCTGCCCCGGGACTTCCCGAAGGGATTGGCCGCGCGCAGGAGCGTGGCGGGCATCGCCGGGAGCGAGTGCAGGTCGAGGATGGGAGCGGACATGCGGAGGATTCTCCGACACCCGCTCCCGCCGCGCGCGGGATTTGTGAGCCCGGCTGGCGTCAGCCCTTGAGCCCGTGCCGGCGCAGGAGCCGGTACAGGTAGACGCGGTCCATGTCCGCGGCGGCGGCGGCCTGGGACACCTTGCCTCCATGCAGCTTGAGGAGCGCTTCGACGTAGTCGTGCTCGAAGGTCTCCAGCGCCCGGCGCCGGGACTCCGCGTACGTCACCGAGGCGTCCACCGCGCGAGGCACGGCGGGGGCCATGGGATTCGCGGCATCCGGCGCGGAGGGCGACAGCGCGCTCTGGAAGACGAGGCAGCGCTCCAGGTGGTTGCGCAGCTCGCGCACGTTTCCCGGCCAGGCGGCGCGCTGGAGCCGCGTGAGGAAGTCCGGCGTGGTGAGCTGCGCGAGCTGCTCGGGCGTGGCGCCCAGCCCCGCGAGGATGCGCTCGACGATGAGCGGGATGTCCTCCGTGCGCTCGCGCAGCGACGGGAGCGGGATGCCCACCACCGCGAGGCGGAAGAACAGGTCCGCGCGGAAGCGGCCCGCCTGGACCTCCGCGCGCAGGTCGCGGTGCGTGGCCGCGATGACCCGCACGTTGACCGCCTGGTACGTGTTGGAGCCCAGGCGGCGGATCTCCCGGTTCTCCAGCACGCGCAGCAGCTTGGGCTGGAGCTCGGCGGGAAGCTCGCCAATCTCGTCCAGGAAGATGGTGCCTCCGTCGGCCTCCTCGAAGGCGCCCACGCGGCGGTGGATGGCACCGGTGAAGGCCCCCTTCTCGTGGCCGAACAGCTCGCTCTCCAGGAGGTTGGCCGGGAGCGCACCGCAGTCCACGACGAGGAACGGCGCGTTCGCGCGAGCCCCGGCGCGGTGGATGGCGAGCGCCGCGCGGCTCTTGCCCGTGCCCGTCTCCCCTTCCAGCAACACCGTGGCGTTGCACGCCGCCGCGCACGCCATGCGCTCGAAGCTGGCCCTCGCCGCGGCGGACGTGGCCACCAGCTCTCCGAAGGTCGCCTGCTCCAGAGGGGGCATGGGAAGGGTCTCCTGCGCCGGTGCCGGGAGCGCCTCCGAGGGCATGGGAGCCACCTGCATCCGGAGCGCCCGCTGGGCCTCGTCGCGGTTCAACGGCTCGGGCGCCACCGTCTCGTCCCGCGCTTCGTGACGCGCGGGCAGGTAGCCTCCCGAGGATCCGCTCCGCACCCGGGCTCGGGACTGGCGCCACCGGACCCCGTCCACATAGGTCCCTGGACGTTCATCCGGGGCCCGCGCGCGCGCCCCCTTCTGCTCCGACTTCATCTCGCAGCGGAAACGCGGCACGGCGGACTCCTCGCTCGACAGGTTCATTGAGGAAACGGTCCCCCCGGACCGGTGACGGATGGTGGACCGCGCTCAGTAGGCGCGGAGGATCTTCAGGCGCCAGCCCTGCGGCCACAGCTCGTCGTAGGAGCCGCGGTAGCCGCTGTAGTCGGAGGCATACAACTGGAGCTCGCCCGCGGTGCCAGGCCGCCACACCGCCGTGTAGAGCGTCTGCCCGTTCACCACGTGCGGCTCCAGCAGCTTCAGTCGCCAGCCTTGCGGCCACAGCGAGTCATACGTCGCGCGGTAGGACGCGTACGTGACGCCGTACACCTGCACCTCGCCCTCGGTGCTGGGGCGCCACACGGCCGTGTAGTACGTCTGGCCGTTCACCACGTACGGCTGCAACAGCTTCAGACGCCAGCCCTGCGGCCACAGCGAGTCGTACGTCGAGCGGTACGACGCGTACGTGGCGCCGTAGACCTGGATCTCCCCTTCCGTGCTCGGGCGCCAGACGGCCGTGTAATACGTCTGCCCGCTCACGACGTACGGCTGGAGGATCTTCAGGCGCCAGCCCTGCGGCCACAGCTCGTCGTACTTCGCCCGGAAGGCGGTGTACGTGGCGCCGTAGAGCTGGAATTCCCCTTCCGTGCTCGGGCGCCAGACGGCGTTGTAGAGCACCTGCGTCCCCACCACGTACGGCTGCAGCGTGTGCAGGCGCCAGCCCTGCGACCAGAGCTGATCATACTTCTCGCGGTAGTCCGCGTAGGTGCGGGCGTAGGCCTGGATCTCCGACTGCGTGCTCGGCTCCCACACCGCAGTGAAGGTGCCCGGGAGGTTGGGCACGCCCACGTCCGTGTACTGGGTGATGCGGCACGCGGCGGTGTTGGGCAGCGGCACCTCGTTGCGGCGCAGCGCGCAGGCGCGGATGGCTGCGGCTGCGGCGGCGTTGTCCGCGCTGTAGTAGGTGGATCCCGGCGTCATCCAGATGGGCGACGAGGGCGAGTGCGGGTTCTTCGCCACCTCCGACGTCGCGGTGGCGCGGATGCCCAGGTCCAGCGCCACGCCGTCGTCGTAGCCCAGCTGGTTGTTCGTGCCCATGCGGTGGCAGCCCAGGCACACGTTGCCGGCGACCTCCACCTTGTAGGCCTTCCACGTCGCGAAGTCGGCGCCGATGAAGCGGTAGGGCTGGTCGCGGTTGAAGCCGTAGTCGCCCGCGCCCGGCAGCTTGTTCACGCCCGTCACCTGCGTGAGGTACGGCGAGCGGACCAGCGCCCCGTTGTCATGGCAGCGCACGCAGCGGATGGACGCCGTGTCCGCGGGCGTCTTCCAGCTCCACGCGCCGGTGCCCTTGGAGGGCGCCTTCACGTCCGCGCCGTAGAGCGTGCCCAGCGCCTGGTAGAAGCAGGTGGCGCCGTTCTTCTTGTTCGTCTGGATGACGGCGATGTCGCCGTAGTAGTTCGCCGCGTTCCCCTGCTTGCGGCAGTGCGCGACGATGGACACGTCCGCCGTGTCCTTCAGCACCTGGAAGCGGCTGCCGGGATCGCACTGCTGGTTGAGCCGGTTGGGCCGGTCACACTTGCCGTTGACGTGGTTCGTCGTGGGCACGATCGTGCCCAGCTCGCAGTTGAAGTCCGGCACCGTGGCGCCGATGGCCGCGTCGCACCTGGCCGCGTACTGCTCCAGCGTGTCCGACAGCGCCGACGCCTGCTGCGCGAGGACGGGCTCGTCGGAGGACGACACGAGCCGGTGCTCGGCGTTCACTCCAGTGCCTTCACCACACGCACCCAGTCCGGCCATTGCGGCCATGCCCAGCAGTGCCCACGCCGCACGCAACGAAGTCTTCATGACGAATGCCTCTCGTTCCCCTGGAGACACGGCGACGACGCGCGCGTGGAGGCATGCCATCCCGTCAGCCGACGGACGGACTTGTTTGCCCGGGACCCCTCCCAGGCATGTTCCAGCACCCCTCATGGGCCATTACGCCGGGGCTTCTGGATATTCCCGGACAATTCCCCGGGGCATTTCCGGCGCGGTCAGCGCACGGTGAGGTCGACCACGAAGCCAGCGGCGGCGTCTCCCTCGCGGGAGGCGTCGATGACGTCGGGGCGCTCGTCGCCCACCCACAAGCCCAGCACGTCGTACACCAGCCACTGCGCCAGGGACCGGGAGGCCCCCTGCGCGGCCTCGCGCGGCACGCCGGACAAGGCGCCCTGCGCTTCCATCGAGGCCCGGGCCAGCCGGGCCGGCATCACCCACAGCTCCGGGCGCACGAAGGCGGGCACCAGGAAGAGGCAGAACGCGGCCTCCGTGCGCGTGAGCAGCGCGTCCAGACGCTCCCGGCCCAGGCGGAACGTGGGCAGCCACTGCCCCTCTCCACGCTGCTCCAGCTTCGCCACCGGCACGCGGACGACCCGGCGCGTGCGCACGAAGCCCTCGCGCTCCACGGACACAATGAAGGCAATTTCGGACGCGGCTTCCGGCGGCGGCTCGGGGTGGAGGTGCACCGTCATGGACAGCGACAACGGCGACGCCACCAGCGAACCCAGCGCCGCTTGCACATGCGCCAGCTCCGAGCGCAGCCCTTCGAGCAGGCCCGCGATCAGCTCCGGCGTCTCCTCGCGGAAGCGCTGGAGATGGCACTGGGCGGCTTCGGACTCCACGCGTCCCACCGCGCCCACGAGCAGGTCCTCCAGGTCGCGGTCGCGCAGCCAGGTGCGTCCGCCCACGGGCACCGCGCGCGTCACGTGCAGGTGGCGCAGGGAAGCCGTCAGCGTCGCAGGCTCGGAGGGAGGTGCGTGCTTGTCCTGCCCTGCTCCGGCCTGGAGGTAGGACTGGAGCGAGCGGGCGCGGAAGCGGGCCCGGGGAGACGGATGCTCCAACATCTTGCGCACCAGCCTCCGATCCGTGGCGTTGCGGACGAGCGACAGCGTGGCCAGCTCCGCCTCCGACGAGGCTTCATCGGGTGCGCACCACAGGAGGAACTCGATGGCCGCCTTGCGCAGCACGGGCTTCCTGCCCATGCGCCAGGTCACCTCCTTGCGCCAGGCGACCAGCCCATCCAGACCGGGCCGCGCGGGCGTGCGGAAGCGCGGCCACATCTCCGCGCACTCCTCCGCCAGCCACACCAGGTGCGTGAAGCCAGGCAGCAACTCCAGCTTGGCGCGAGCGCGGGTGCGCCGCTCGAACGCCTCCGGCACGCCGCGCCGCACGGAGGCGCGGAACAAACGCTCCTCCAGCCACAGGAGCGTGAGCGCCAGCGCGGGCTCGGCCTTGCGCATCGTGCCCTGACAGTGGTCGAGCACGAAGCGAGCGTGGCCCAGGTCGGCGGCGGTCTCGAAGTCGCTCTGCACGAGCGCGCCCAATGCGCCGCGCAGGCCGTCCACCGGAGGCGCGTCGAAGAGCGTGAGCAGGTCGCAGAGGTTCTCCACCACCGCGGGCGGCCCGCCCACCTCCACGGTGCGCGCCAGCAGGAGCCCCGCGCGCGAGCACCAGTCCGGCTCCTTGCGCCCGTTGGGGTAGCACGCGAGGAAGCCGCGCATGCCGCTGCGGCCGTCCTGGGACGTGGCCAGCGCGAAGAGGCGCTCACCCAGCACTTCCCTCGCCTCACGCCAGGGAATGCGCGCGGCGCGCGTGCGGATGAAGTCGGTGAGCTTGTCGCGGCCACCGTCGCGGGTGTCGGGGAGCAGGGAGCGCAGCTGCTCCAGCAGGTCCACGGACTTCGCGCCCGTGCCCATGACGTACTTGAGGTCCACCTCCACCGAGTCCTGGAAGCGCAGCGCGCGGCCGTCGTAGGTGCAGGACACGTCGCGCACCAGCTTCGACAGCGCTTCCGGGTGGCGCTTGAGGTAGCGCGTGAGCACCGTGGAGACCGTGACGGTGCTCTCCTTCTGGATGCGCTCGGCGCTCTCCGTGTCGCCCGCCTCGCGAAGCGCCGTCACCGCGGCGTCCCGCCTCGCGAGCACCTGCTTCAACAGCCCCAGGCGCGGCTCTTCGTAGGGCCAGAGCAGCTCACTGAGGGTGGACAGGAGGAAGAGGAGCTCGGCCGGGGTGCGCTCACCCGGGGACAGCCGCTCCCATGCGGCGGCCTGGGCGCGCGTGCGCTCCTCCAGTGAAGCACCGCGCACCCAGCGGGCGAAGTCCTCGCGCCACTCCGCGCTCGACGCCACGGCCTCTTGCGGCGCCGTCGCGGCGACTCGCGCATGGAGGGCCTGGAGCGGCTCCGGCCAGAGGGAGGCTTCCACCAACGGCATGAGGCTCACCCGGACCTCTGGGTGCTGAGGGCCGAGGGCTCGGGACTGGGGGCCACGGTGATGATCACGGACTTCGACGTGGGCGTGCGGCTCTTGTCCGCGAAGCTGGCCACCGGCACCAGCACGTTCGCTTCCGGGAAGTAGGTGGCCGCGCACTGGCGCGGGATGTTGTACGGCACCACCAGGAACTCGCGCGCCACCCGTGTCTCGCCCTGGAAGTGGCTCGTGAGGTCCACCTTCTGCCCCGCCGTCAGCCCGCGCGCCTTCACGTCCTCCGGGTGCAGGAACACCACGCGCCGCCCCTGGTGGATGCCCCGGTAGCGGTCATCCAATCCGTACACGGTGGTGTTGTACTGATCATGCGAGCGCAGCGTCATCATCATGAGCTGCCCGGGCTCCAGCCGGTGGCGCGGCATCGGATGCACCGTGAAGTGCGCCTTGCCGTCCTTCGTCGTGAAGCGTCCCTCGCGAGGCCCGTTGGGAAGGGCGAACCCGCCGGGCTGGTGCACGCGGCGGTTGAAGTCGTCGAACCCCGGGATGCAGCGCTGGATCAGCTCGCGCACCCGGTCGTAGTCCTCCACCAGGGACGTCCACGACACCTTCGAGCGCGTCCCCAGCACTGCTTGCGCCAGCCGGGCCACGATGACGGGCTCGCTGAGCAGGTGCTCGGACGCGGGGGCCACGGCGCCGCGTGACGCGTGCACCATGCCCATCGAGTCCTCCACCGTCACGAACTGCCGCCCCGAGGCCTGCACGTCGTGCTCGGTCCGCCCCAGGCACGGGAGGATGAGCGCGCGCTGACCGTGCACCAGGTGCGCGCGGTTGAGCTTCGTGGACACGTGCACCGTGAGCCGCGCACGCCGGAGCGCCCGCGCGGTGAACTCCGTGTCCGGAGTCGCGGACAGGAAGTTGCCGCCCATGGCGAAGAACACCTTCACGCGCCCGTCGTGCAGCGCCTGGATCGTCCCCACCGTGTCCAGGCCGGTGTGGCGCGGCGGCGCGAAGCCGAACTCCTTCGACAGCGCGTCCATGAACTCCGGCCTGGCGTGCTCCCAGATGCCCATGGTGCGGTCGCCCTGCACGTTGCTGTGACCGCGCACCGGGCACACGCCCGCGCCCTGCTTGCCGATGCTGCCGCGAAGGAGCGTGAGGTTCACGATCTCCTGGACGTTGCCCACCGCGTTCTTGTGCTGCGTGAGCCCCATGGCCCAGCAGAAGATGGTGCGCTCCGAGCGCGCCAGGATGTCCGCCGCCTCTTCAATCTGCTCGCGCGGCACCCCGCTCTGCTCCACCACGTCGTCCCAGGACACCGTGGACAGGTGCGCCACGTACGCGTCGAAGCCCGTCGTCTTGCCCTCGACGAAGGCCCGGTCCACGACCGTGCCCGGCGCCCTCGCCTCCCGGTCCAGCAGCGCCTTGCCCAGCCCCTGCAAGAGCGCCACGTCGCCGTTGATGCGCACCTGGAGGAACAGCTTGTTCAGCGCCGTGCCCGGGCCGAACAGGTGCAGCACCTCCTGCGGGTGCTTGAAGCGGTTGAGCCCCGTCTCCGGCAGAGGGTTGACGCTGACGATTTCACAACCCCGGCGCGCCGCGGCCTGCAACGCCGTCAGCATGCGCGGGTGGTTGGTGCCCGGGTTCTGCCCGATGACGAAGATGGCCTGCGCGTGGTCGAAGTCCTCCAGCGTCACCGACCCCTTGCCAATGCCAATCGTCTCCGACAGGCCCGTGCCACTGGACTCGTGGCACATGTTCGAGCAGTCCGGCAGGTTGTTGGTGCCGAACTGCCGCACGAACAACTGGTACAGGAACGCGGCCTCGTTGCTCGTGCGACCGGACGTGTAGAAGGCCGCCTCGTCCGGCGAGCCCAGCGCGTTCAGTTCCTCCGCCACCAGCGCGAAGGCTTCATTCCAGGAGAGGGGCTCGTAGTGCGCCGCGCCCTCGCGCAACACCATGGGGTGCGTGAGCCGGCCCGCCTTGCCCAGCCACAGGTCGGACTGCTCCGCGAGCCGCGCCACGCTCCACTCGCGGAAGAACTCCGGCGTCACGCGCTCCTGCGTGCCCTCTTCCGCCAGCGCCTTCGCGCCGTTCTCGCAGTACTCCTGCACGGACCGATGGGAGGGATCCGGCCACGCGCACCCCGGACAGTCGAAGCCGTCCTTCTGGTTCACCTTCCAGATGAGCTTGCCGCCGCGCCACGGACCCGCCTCGCCCAGCACGTGCTTGAACGCGCTCAGCACCGCCGTCACCCCGCCCGCCACCGTCTTCACCGGCCCCACGTCCGGAGCCCGGTTCTCCAACGGAGGCTGGGCCGACGGCACCGCCAACGCGTTCCCCTTCCCGTCCTGTCCCTGATCCATGTCCCACCTCTGCGCGGCGCGACTCTACCGCGCCCGCGCCTTCCCGGCAGGCCCGGGGTCTGACACACCTCTCCCGGTATCAGTCACAAACTTGTTTTCCAAGCTTCACGGGGCTCATGCAGGATGGAGCGCACGCGGAGTGCCCCTTCAGGAGCACCCGCGTCCCCCCGCAGTCCTGGAGTGCCTTCACATGAACGCCATCCGTCCCTTCGCCGCCGCCGCGCTGCTCCTGTCCGCTCCTACCCTGGCCGGGCACAGCATCTGGTCCACCCACGGCCTGTACATCGGCGACAACGGGGCCACCTACCCGGCCACGAGCACCAACCTGACCATCAGCTGGAACGAGAGCACGTTCGCCGCCTATGCGAGCTTCCACGGCACGGCCAACGGCAACACCTACGACTTCGACCTGGTGGGCTCGTCCGTCACGTCCGTGACCGCGTCCAACATCACCGGCCTGTGGAACATCCAGCGCAACGGCGTGCTCATCTGCACCGGTTGCACTGGCAGCGCCTACGGCCTGAACGCGGCGGTGGGCACGGGCATCAAGTTCTACGACAGCACCTACCGGTACCACTTCAGCGCCACCGTCGACGCGCGCCAGGACTACTGAGCCCCAGCGGAACCAGGGAAAGCCACGATTACAAGGCTCACGGGTAGCATGCAGGATGGTTCACGCGGAGTGCCCCCCGGCGCTCCGCGTCAACCCCCGCAGCAGGAGGCATCCCCCATGAAGGCCTTTCGTTCCGCCGTCATTGCCGCGCTGTTCCTGTCCCTCCCCGCCCTGGCCGCGCCGACGGTCCACAGCATCTGGTCCAGCCGCGGCTTCTTCGTTGTCGACAACACCGGCAGCTACCCGGTGACGAGTGGCAACGCCGTCGTCGCCTGGGACCAGTCCACCAACACCGCGTTCGTGAACTTCCACGGGATCGCGGGCGGCAACACGTACGACTTCGAGCTGGTGGGCTCGCCGGCCATCGCGACCAGCGTGGACGACATCAGCGGCATCTGGAACATCCGCCGCAACGGCGCGTTCATCTGCACCGGCTGCTCGGGCACCGCCTACTGGCTGAGCCAGCCCGTGGGCAACTACTTCAAGTTCTGGGACTCCACCAACGTGTTCCACTTCAGCGCCTACATCGACTCGCGCAAGGACTACTGACGCACGGCGTCCAGCGTGTCCGGGAGCAACGCTGGCCCTGCACGCAAGCCCCCCGCGGCCCCGGGGGTTCGGTTAGGGTGCCCGCCCTGAGCGCCCCTTCCTGGCGCCCCCTTTCCAGGAGTCTTCCGCATGTCCCGCATCATCCGCGCCTCTCGCGGCACCACCCTCTCCTGCAAGGGCTGGGTGCAGGAGGCCGCGCTCCGGATGCTGATGAACAACCTTGACCCGGACGTGGCCGAGCAGCCCGGGGACCTGGTCGTCTACGGCGGCACCGGCAAGGCCGCGCGGGACTGGCCCTCCTTCGACCGCATCGTCGCGAGCCTCCAGAGCCTCACCGACGACGAGACGCTGCTCGTGCAGTCCGGCAAGCCCGTGGGCATCCTGCGCACGCACCCGGACGCGCCGCGCGTGCTCATCGCCAACTCCAACCTCGTGGGCCACTGGGCCAACTGGGAGCACTTCCACGAACTGGAGAAGAAGGGCCTGATGATGTACGGCCAGATGACGGCCGGCTCGTGGATCTACATCGGCACGCAGGGCATCCTGCAGGGCACCTACGAGACCTTCGCCGCCGCGGGCCGCTTCCACTTCGGCAGCGAGGACCTGGCCGGCCGCCTCATCCTCTCCGGCGGCCTGGGCGGCATGGGTGGCGCGCAGCCCCTGGCCGCGACCATGAACAACGCCGTGTTCCTGGGCGTCGAAATCGATCCGCACCGCGCCCAGCGCCGCGTGGAGACGCGCTACCTGGACGTCGTGGCCAAGGACCTGGATGAGGCGCTGGCCCTGGCGAAGGACGCGCAACAGAAGCGCGTGGGCCGCTCCATCGGCATCATCGGCAACGCGGCGTCGGTGTTCCGGGAGCTGTACAAGCGCGGCATCAAGCCGGACCTCGTCACGGACCAGACGAGCGCGCATGATCCGCTCAACGGCTACATCCCCACGGACCTGTCGCTGGAGGCCGCCGCGGAGCTGCGCAAGCGCGACCCGGAGGGCTACGTGAAGCGCGCCCGCGAGTCGATGATCATGCACGTGCAGGCCATGAACGACTTCCAGGCCGCCGGCAGCCACGTCTTCGACTACGGCAACAACCTGCGCGGCCAGGCGAAGGTGGGCGGCATGCAGAACGCCTTCGAGTTCCCCGGCTTCGTGCCCGCGTACATCCGCCCGCTGTTCTGCGAGGGCCTGGGGCCCTTCCGCTGGGTGGCGCTGTCCGGAGACCCGGAGGACATCCGCCGCACGGACCGCGCGGTGCGCGAGCTCTTCCCCCAGAAGGCGTCGCTCAACCGGTGGCTGGACATGGCCCAGGAGCGCGTGGCGTTCCAGGGTCTGCCCGCGCGCATCTGCTGGCTGGGCTACGGCGAGCGCGCCAAGGCGGGCCTCGCCTTCAACGAGCTGGTCCGCAAGGGCGAGGTGAAGGCGCCCATCGTGATTGGCCGCGACCATCTGGACTGCGGCAGCGTCGCGTCCCCCAACCGCGAGACGGAGGCCATGAAGGACGGCTCGGACGCGGTGGCGGACTGGCCCATCCTCAACGCGCTGGTGAACGCGGTGAACGGCGCTTCGTGGGTGTCGTTCCACCACGGCGGTGGCGTGGGCATGGGCTACTCGCTGCACGCGGGCCAGGTCATCGTCGCGGACGGAACGCCGGAGGCCGCGCGCCGCATCGAGCGCGTCCTCACGTCCGACCCCGGCATGGGCGTGCTGCGCCACGCGGACGCGGGCTACCCGGAGGCCATCGACGTGGCGAAGGAGCGGGGCGTGCGCATTCCCGGCCTCACCGCCTAGAGTGCGTCGGATGCCACGACGCGTCCGACCCTTCGTGATGACCGCGGTGATGGGTGTGCTCGCGGGATGCACGCCCACCACCGCCGGGCCCATGGTGATGCGCCTGGGCCCGGGCATGCCCAAGGACAACTTCTTCCAGCTGGGCCTGCGCGCCGGCCCCCGCCTCAACGCCCCGCAGCTGTCGGAGCGCGGGGAGAACGGCACCTTCCAGGGCGACGCGAAGCCCTTCAACAATGAGCAATGGGGCATCGACATCGACGGCTCGGTGACGGTGCCCGTGAGCGACCGGCTGTCGTGGCACGTGGGCCTGCAAGGCGAGTTCGTCGGCCTGCCTGCGCCCGGCTACGGCGTCTACTCCGGCGTGTCGTATTACATCGGCTCGGAGAAGGTGGGCATGGCGCCGGCCCTCTCCCTGCGAGGCGCGTCCGACTTCGGGCTGGGTGACACGGACAGCACCAGCAGCCTGTTCGGCGTGGAGGCCACCTGTGCGTTCACCGTGCAGCCGGAGCCCGGCATGTCCCTGGGCCTGGTGCCGTTCTTCAGCGTGCAACAGTCGCTGGTGAATCCCGGCTCGCAGGTGACGACGCACTTCTACGGTGCGGTGGTGGCGGCGCAGCTCAAGTTCGGCGAGTCGCGCACGAAGCTGGAGCTGTCCGGCGGCTTCGGCCGGGCGCACTCGGGTGACACCAGTTGGAACGCGCCCGTGGCGGGCGTACGCGGAGGACGCTGAGCATGGAAGCCCTGGACCTGTGGGTGCGCAACACCTCCGAGGTGCTCACCGTGGAGGGCACCCACCGCGAGCCCGCGGAAGCAGCCCTCACCCCGCGCCCGGGAGCGGGCATTGGCGTGAAGGACGGACGCGTGGCCTACGTGGGCCCGGAGTCCGGCCTGCCCAGGGGCGCGCTCACGGACGCGACGGAGATCATCGACGCCGAGGGCGGCTTCGTGGGTCCGGGCTTCGTGGATCCGCACACGCACCTGGTGTTCGCGGGCGAGCGCTCCGCCGAGTTCGACCTGCGCAACCAGGGCGCCACGTACCTGGAAATCGCCAAGGCAGGCGGCGGCATCGCCAACACGGTGAGCGCCACGCGCGCCGCGAGCGAGGAGGAGCTGGCCACGCTCGCCCTGCCCCGCCTGGAGCGGCTGCTCGCGCAGGGCGTGACGACCGCCGAGGTGAAGAGCGGCTACGGACTGAACCTGGCGGATGAGCTGAAGATGCTGCGTGCGGTGCGCCGCCTGGGCACGCTGTCCCCGCTGGAGCTGGTGCCCACGCTGCTGTGCGCGCACTCGGTGCCGCCTGAGTACAAGGACCGCCGCGCGGAGTACCTGGACCTCTGCATCAACGAGATATTGCCCGCCGTGGCGCGCGAGGGACTGGCGCGCTTCTGCGACGTCTTCACCGAGGACAGCGCCTTCACCGTGGAGGAGTCCCGCCGGCTGCTCAACGCGGGCAAGGCGCTGGGCCTCACGCCGCGCCTGCACGCGGATCAGCTCACCGCGTGTGGCGCTTCGGCGCTCGCCGCGGAGGTGGGCGCCACCAGCGCGGACCACCTGGAGCAGGTGACGGACGAAGGCATCCGCGCGCTCGCCGCCGCGAACGTCACCGCCGTACTCGTGCCTACCTCCACCCTCTTCCTGCGCATGCGCCCCTACGCGCCCGGCCGGAAGCTGCGCGACGCTGGCGTCAACATTGCTTTGGGTTCCAACGTGAATCCCGGCTCGTCCATGACGGAGAACCTGGCCTTGGTGCTGGGGCTCGCCTGCCTGGAGAACGGCCTGTCAGCCGCGGAGGCCTACTGGGCCGCCACCCGAGGGGCCGCGCAATGCTTGGGGTTGCAACGGCAGGGGCGGCTGGCCGTGGGTGATGCGGGCGACCTGGTGGTGTTCGCCTGTCGCAGTTACCGGCATCTGCCTTATCATCTGGGTATCAGTCACGCGCGCGTGGTGGTGAAGGGCGGACGTGTGGTGTTTCGCGCGCGTATGAATCACTGTCCCTGAGTGGATGCCGCTGAACAACTGGCATCGGCCGAGGGGGCAGGTGGAACTTCCCTCGTGGGCCGGCCGTTGTAGAGATCAGCTGCCACCATGTGCCGATTATTTGGATTCAGGAGTGCTGTTCCCGCCGCTGTCCATACCGCCCTGGTGACGGAGAGGAATTCCCTCCTCATCCAGTCGCGTGAGCACAAGGACGGTTGGGGTATCGCCACGTACGGGCAGGAGTCCTCGCCGCTCGTCGCACATGGCGTGGGCCCCGCGCACTGCGACCCCGACTTCGAGCGTGTGTCGAGCCAGGTCTCGGCGCGCACCGTGGTGGCGCACATCCGGCTGGCGAGCGTGGGGGCGGTGGAGCTGCGCAACTCGCACCCGTTCCACTTCGGCCGCTGGTCCTTCGTGCACAACGGCACGCTGCGCGAGTTCGCGAAGCACAAGGCCACCGTGGAAGGGCTCATCCACCCGGAGCTGCGCGTCAACATCAAGGGCACCACGGACAGCGAGCGCTGCTTCTACCTGTTCCTGTCGCGGCTGTCGGCGCGCGGGCCGCTCGACGGCACGGTGAGCGTGGAGGCGATGGCGCAGGCGCTCGCGGAGACGATGACGCTGGTGTCCACGCTGACGGACGTGCCGGGAAGCCGCGAGCCGAAGGAACGCTCCGCGATGAACTTCCTCGTCACGGACGGCGAGGCGATGGTGGCCACGCGCCGCAACCGCACCCTCTTCATTTCCTCCGGTATCAGCGGCTGCCCGGAAGCCCTGCGCACGCCGAACACGGGGGTGCCGCTCCAGCAGTTCCTCGTCTCCAGCGAGTCGCTGTGCGGCGGGCCGCACTGGGTGCCGGTGGATGAAGAGGACGTGGTGGGCGTGGACTCGCGGCTCACGTTCCACCGCTGGAAGGTGCAGACGCTGGCGGACGGGGTGCTGAACCCGCGGCCGCCAGAGCAGCACGCCCTGGTCTGATTCAGCCCAGCCACGCCTCGAGCAACGCGGCAGGACGCGCGCCGAAGGCCTCCACGTCGAGGCTCCGCGCGTCTTCTCCCTCATGGCGGAGCGTGACGCGCAGGAAGTCGCGCGGCGCGGCCTGGGGGATGCGGTCCAACCACTCCACCAGCATCGCGTGGTCACCGCCCACCAGGTCCAGGAACCCGGTGGCGTACAGCTCGTCGTAGTCCGTCAGGCGGTACAGGTCCGCGTGGTACAGCGGGATGCGGCCCGCGTACGGGTAGACGATGGCGAAGGTGGGGCTGGCCACTTCCGACTGCGCCACACCCGCCCCTTCCGCCACGCCGCGCACCAGGTGCGTCTTGCCCGCGCCCAGGTCGCCAATCAGCCCCACGAAGTCCCCGGGGTGGAGAAGCAGTCCCAGCTTCACGCCCAGCCGGTGCGTCTCCTCCGGTGACGGAGACACCAGCCGCCGCGAGCGCGTGGGCTGCAACTCTCCGCTCATCGCGTCCTCCGCGCCGCGACAAGGCCGCGGCCCACGCTCACATCCGCCCGGCGAGGAGACATGAGGCGCGGCAACCACGTGCGCATCGCACCCTCCGCGCCGAGCATCGCGTCCGCCGCGCCGCGTTCAGGCCGAGGCCCACGTGCACGTCTGCCAGGCGCCGAGGCATGAAGTGTTGCGCCCGCGCCTCGCATCGAGCCCTCCGCGCGGAGGCAGGACCGAGCGCCGCAAGGCGCGAAGGCGCGAAGTACCGCGTCCGCGCCGCTCATCGCTCCCACCGCGTCCAGACGTGGCCCAGGCCCACCAGCAGGTCCGTGGCGATGAGGCCCAGCAACCCGCGCTGCTGGGCCATCAGGTCGCCCGCGAGCCCGTGCGCGTACACCGCCGTCCACGCGGCCTTGGGCAGCGGAATCCCCTGCGCGAGCAACGCGCCGCACACGCCCGACAGCACGTCGCCCGTGCCGCCAGTGGCCATGCCCGCATTGCCCGTGGGGTTGATGAACACGCGCCCGCCCGCCTCCGCGATGAGCGTGCGCGAGCCCTTGAGCACCACCGTGCAGTTGAGCGACGTGGCCAGGTTGAGCGCCACGCCCACGCGGTGCGCCTGCACGTCCTTCGTCGTCCGGCCCCACAGCCGCGCCATCTCCCCGGGATGCGGCGTGAGCACCACGGGCCCCTTCGCCTCCCGCAGCACCTTGAGGTCCTCGGCGACGGCATTGAGCGCGTCCGCGTCCAGCACCGCGGGCACCTCCACGGACGCCAGCAGGTCACCAATCAGCGCGCCCGTCTCCGGCCCTCGAGGGATGCCCGGCCCCATCACCAGCGCGTCCTTGCCCTCCAGCGCGGACTTGAGGGCCTCCAGGTCGCCCTTCCCCAGCGGGCCCTCCCCGGGCAGCGGGATGCCCATGATCTCCGGCGAGTGCGCCATCACCCACGGCAGCGCCTCCGGACGCGTAGCCACCGTGACGAGCCCCGCCCCGCTGCGCAGCGCAGCCAGGGCCACCATCGCCGCGGCGCCTGTCTTGCCCGGGCTGCCCGCCACCACCAGCACGTGGCCGTAGGTGCCCTTGTGCGAATCCGCGCGCCGCTTGGGCAGCGCCTCGCGCGCGTCCTTCTCCTCCACGCGGAACAGCTCCGCGCCGGACACCGCGCGAGTGGACTCACCACCCAGGCCGATGTCCACGCGCCGCACGTCGCCGCACAGCGACGCGCCGGGCTCCAGCTCATGCGCGGGCTTCACGAAGCCGAAGGCCACCGTGACGTCCGCCTCCACGCACGGAGAGAAGGGCTCCGCCGTGTCGCTCTGCAGGCCAGAGGGCACGTCCGCGGCCACCACCTTCGCCCCCGCGCGCCGCCACCGCGCGACCGTGCCGATGGCGTCCGCGAAGACGCCCTCCGGCGCGCGCTTCAGGCCGGTGCCAAAGAGGGCGTCCACCACCACGTCGCCCGGGCCCGCCTCCGGCAGCGCCTCGAAGGCGCGCGGCGACTCACCGAAGCCCTCCAACGCCTGGAGGTTGCGCTTCGCCTCCGAAGTGAGCTTGCCGGTGTCCCCCACCAGCGACACCACCACCCGGGCGCCTCCCTCCAGCAGGAAGCGCGCGGCGACCAGGCCATCCCCGCCGTTGTTGCCGGGGCCGCAGAGCACCGTGAAGCGCCCGCCCGCGCCCGCGATGCTCCGGGCGGCCTCCGCGAGCGCCCGGCCCGCGTTCTCCATCAACAGCCCGGACGGCATCCCGTGCTGATCCTGGGCGGCCTTCTCGGCCTCTCGCATCTGGTTCGCGGTGAGCACGCGCTGCATGGCTTCCAACCTCCCTACTTCGTCTGGAGCACCACCGTGGCCGCGGCCACGCCGGCATCATGGGTGAGCGCGAGCATCGCGTCCCACCCCCGCGCTTCCATCACTTCACGGGCCACGCCGGAGAGCACGAAGCGCGGCGGACCGCCCTCGCGCACCACCTCCATGTCCCGCCACTTCACGCCCGGAGGCACGCCCATCGCCTTCACCAGCGCCTCCTTCGCCGCGAACCTCGCCGCGTACGCGCTGGCCGCGTCGTGCCGGGGCGCGCAGTACGCGCGCTCACCGTCGGTGTACACGCGCGCGAGGAACGCCTCCGCGCGCGGACCGTCGAGGATGCGCTGGATGCGCTCGATGGAGCAGAGGTCCATCCCCAGTCCGACGATGGGCATGCGGGCCTACCCCGGGTCGCGCATCAGTTCGAGCATCTCACGCACCGCGCGCTCGAAGCCCACCAGCACCGCGCGCGCCACGATGGCGTGCCCGATGTTCAGCTCGTCGATCTCCTGGATGCGAGCGATGGCCTGCACGTTGTCGTAGTTGAGCCCGTGCCCGGCGGCCACGCCCATGCCCAGCTTGGCGCTCGCCTTGGCCGCGTCCACGATGCGCGCCAGCTCCCGCGCGCGCTCCTTCTCGTTGCGCGCCTCGCAGTAGCGGCCCGTGTGCAGCTCAATCCGGTCCGCGTTCACCTTGTGCGACGCGCGCACCTGGTCCAGGTCCGGGTCGATGAACAGCGAGACGGCGATCTCCCCGTCCTTGAGGTTCTTGATGATCTTCGCGATGGACTCGCGCTGGCCCGCGACCTCCAGGCCGCCCTCGGTGGTGAGCTCCTCGCGCCGCTCGGGGACGAGCGTCACCACGTCCGGCTTGTACTCGTAGGCGATCTTCACCATCTCCGCGGTGGCGGCCATCTCCAGGTTCAGGAGCGTCTGCACCGTCTCACGGAGGATGCGCAGATCCCGGTCCTGGATGTGGCGCCGGTCCTCGCGCAGGTGGATGGTGATCTGCCGGGCGCCGGCCAGCTCCGCCATCGCCGCGGCCGTCACCGGATCCGGATACACGGTGCGCCGCGCCTGCCGCAGCGTCGCCACGTGATCCACGTTGACACCCAGTCGCTGTCCCATCGTCCCGCTCCTTGCGCTGGCGCGGTGCGGGATTGTCCAGGGACCCGGGCCCGCGCCGGCCCCTCTATTCGTGGCCGGCGTCCGGAAGTCAACCGCTGTCGCTAGCCGTTGAGCGCCTTGGAGAGCGCCTCGACGATTTCGCGGGCGTACGCCTCGTTGCGCGCCGCGTCCTCGCCCTCAATCAGCACGCGGGCCTTGGGCTCCGTGCCGGAGAAGCGCACCAGCACGCGGCCGTTGTTGCCCAGCTTCTGCTCCACGTTCTTGATGGCCTTCATCACCGTGGGCAGCTCACCCAGCTCGCGCTTCTGCTTCACCACGACGTTGAGCAGCGTCTGCGGCACCGGCTGGAAGATGGACGCCAGCTCCGACAGCGGCTTCTGCTGGCGGCACATCACGGCCAGCAGCTGCAGCGCCGCGAGCGTGCCATCGCCCGTGGTGGTGTGGTTCAGGAAGATGAGGTGGCCGCTCTGCTCGCCACCCAGGCTGTAGCCATTGCGGCGCATCTCGTCCACGACGTGCCGGTCGCCCACGCGCGTGCGGACCACCTTCACGCCCCACTGGGACACCGCGCGCTCCAGGCCGATGTTGCTCATCACCGTGGAGACGAGCGTCTTCTTCTTCAGCTCCTTGCGCGCGACGAGCTCACCCGTGCAGATGGCCATGATGGCATCGCCGTCCACGACGTTGCCCTTCTCGTCCACGACGATGAGGCGGTCCGCGTCGCCGTCCAGCGCGACTCCCAGGTGGGCGCCGTGCTTCACCACCGCCTTGGCCAGGCCCTCCGGGTGGAGCGCGCCGCACTTGTGGTTGATGTTCTTGCCGTCCGGGGACACGCCCAGCGCGATGACCTTCGCGCCCAGCTCCTCCAGCACCGCGGGCGCCGTGCGGTACGCCGCGCCGTTGGCGCAGTCCACCACGATGGTCATCCCCTCCAGCGTCAGCTCGCGGGGGAAGGTGGCCTTCAGGTAGACGATGTAGCGGCCGCGCGCGTCGTCCAGGCGGATGGCCCGGCCAATCTTCGTCGCCGTGGGGCGGATGTTGTCGATTTCGCCGCTGGAGACCAGCTCTTCAATCTTGGCTTCCGTCTCATCCGGTAGCTTGAAGCCGTCGCGCCAGAAGAACTTGATGCCGTTGTCCTGGTACGGGTTGTGGGACGCAGAGATGACGGCGCCCGCGTCCGCGCGCATGGACGTGGTGAGGTTGGAGATGCCGGGCGTGGGCAGCGGGCCCACCTGCTCCACGTCGACGCCCATGGAGATGAGGCCGGCGGACAGGGCCTGCTCCAGCATGTAGCCGGACAGCCGCGTGTCCTTGCCCACGATGACGCGGTGGCGGTGCGGACCGTTGCGGATGAGGTACGCCAGGGCGCGGCCGAGCTTCATCGCGACCTCGGCCGTCATCGGATAGACGTTGGCCACGCCACGAACGCCGTCCGTGCCGAACAGCCGCTCCGTCTTCTGAGCTTCCTTGGGGGGCATGTCCATCCTGTACGCCATGTGTGCCGCTCCACCTTTCCCATTGCCGGAAGGGCTCCGGCCACTCGCGTCCGGGGCTTATACCCCGTCCGGCACGTGGGCCCGAAGCTAGGGATGCGGTGTCACCCAGGCAAGCGCCCGGGCGTGCGGACCTGGCCTGTCTACGACGTTGGGGCTTGCCCCCGTCAGCCGCCGTACAGGTCGCCGCCGCCCCGGGCCCTCCGGATGGCGTCCGCCACCGCCAGCGCGTCCCGCGCCTCGCCCACGTCGTGCACCCGCACCACGTCCGCGCCCCCCAGGATGGCCATGGCCGCCACGGAGCCCAGGGTGGCCGCCAGGCGCTCCTGGGGGTCCTTGCCGCCCGTCAGCTTTCCGAGGAAGGACTTGCGGCTGGTGCCCACCAGCAGGGGCTGCCCCAGCCCCCGCAGCTCCTCCAGGCGGCGCAGGAGGAAGAGGTTGTGCTCCAGCGTCTTGCCGAACCCGATGCCCGGGTCCAGGAGGATGCGCTCGCGCGGGATGCCCGCCTCGGTGGCCTGGAACATCCCCTCCTCCAGGTAGTCCATCACCTCTCCCACGACGTCCTGGTAGCGAGGCGCCTCCTGCATCGTCTTCGGCAGGCCCTGGATGTGCATGAGGCAACACGCCGCGCCCGCGGCGGCCACCACGCCGGCCAGCGCCGGCTCCGAGTGGAAGCCGGTGACGTCGTTGATGAGGTGGGCGCCGGCCTTGAGCGCCTCCTTCGCCACCGCCGCCTTCGTGGTGTCCACGGAGATGGGCACGGTGGAGCGGCGCTTGATGCCCTCCACCACCTGGAGGATGCGCGCCAGCTCCTCATCCGCGGACACCGGGAGCGAGCCCGGCCGGGTGGACTCGCCGCCCACGTCGAGGATGTCCGCGCCCGCGTCCACCAGCTTCATCGCGTGCTCCACGGCGCTGGCCGCGTCCGGGAAGCTGCCGCCGTCGGAGAAGCTGTCCGGCGTCACGTTCACCACGCCCATGAGGTACGTGCGCGTGCCCCACTCGAACCGGCGCCCGCTCAGGGTCAGCGCCGGCATGGGCGCGGGGGACAGCACCTCCTCCAGGGCCCGCGCCAGGCCATCCGTGCGAGGCGACTTGCGGGCGAGCGAAATCAGCCGGTCGAACTGCTGGCGGCTGCCGGACAGGAGCACCTCGCCCGGGTGGTCCACGTGTCCGCCCGGCGTCCAGGTGGGCAGCTTCTCCCGCTCCTTGGAGCCGTACGGCGGCACCAGCTCCTCCTCGTAGGAGGGACGGCCCCCGGTGACGAGCACGTGCGCGTAGCCCAGCTCGCGCGCCAGGTGCTCGCGGTTGCGAGGAGACAGGTTCAGGCGGCGGAGGACCAGCGACAGGTCGTCGGGCCGGTCGCGGGAGATGAGGCGTGCGCGCAGCACGGTCAGGACCCCTTCAAAGCGTGTGGACGGCGGTGAATCAGTGTCGCCGCTTCGCCGGGTCCAGGGAAGGGAGGACGACTGGAACGCGCAGGGGCCCTCCTCCACGGCGAAAAGCAGAAGGCCCTCCCCGGTACGCGGGAAGGGCCTTCGTCACTTCAGGTGGGAACCTGGAAGGGCGTTACGCCTTCTTCGGCTCCATGTTGGGCAGGCCCTCGAGCGCGTCGAGGATCTTCCGCTTGTCCTTCTTCTCCGTCGGCTTCGGCGAGGAACTCACGCGCGGCGCCGGGCGCTCACGGGTGAGCTGGCCACCCTGGAGGATGATGTTCACGTCCTCGGCGTCGAGCGTCTCGTACTCCACCAGGGCGTCGGACACGCGCTGGAGCACGTCCAGCTTGTCCGTGAGCAGCTGCTTGCCGGTGGTGTAGCAGCCCACGACGATGCTGCGGACCTCCATGTCGATCTGCCGGGCGGTGTCCTCGGAGTAGTCCTTGGACGAGTTGAAGTCGCGGCCCAGGAAGACCTCACCGTCGCTCTTGCCGAACGCCAGCGGGCCCATCTTCTCGCTCATGCCCCAGCGGCACACCATGGCGCGCGCCGTCTCCGTCGCCCGCTCGATGTCGTTCGCCGCGCCGCTGCTCATCTCGTTGAACATGAGCTCTTCGGCGATGCGGCCACCCATGGCCATGGTGATCTGGTCGAGGATCTGCTTGCGGTAGCCGTTCACCTTGTCCTCGGTGGGCAGGCTCCAGGTGACGCCCAGGGCCTGACCGCGCGGGATGATGGTGACCTTGTGCAAGGGGTCGCAGCCGGGCAGCAGCTTGGCGAGGAGCGCGTGACCGGCCTCGTGGACGGCCGTGTTCCGCTTCTCCTTGTCGGTCATGATCATGGACCGGCGCTCCGGGCCCATGAAGACCTTGTCCTTCGCCTGCTCGAAGTCCGCCAGGTCCACGCGCTCCTTGTTCTGGCGCGCGGCCATCAGGGCCGACTCGTTGACCAGGTTCTCCAGGTCCGCGCCCGTCATGCCGGGCGTTCCGCGGGCGATGACCTCCAGCTCCACCTCCGGGGCCAGCGGCACGCGGCGGGTGTGCACCTTCAGCACGCCCAGGCGGCCCTTGAGGTCCGGACGGGGAACGATGATGCGGCGGTCGAAGCGGCCCGGGCGCTGGAGCGCCGGGTCCAACACGTCCGGACGGTTGGTGGCGGCGATGAGGATGACGCCGTCATTGGACTCGAAGCCGTCCATCTCCACCAGCAGCTGGTTGAGCGTCTGCTCACGCTCGTCGTGACCGCCGCCCAGGCCCGCGCCACGGTGGCGGCCCACGGCGTCGATCTCGTCGATGAAGATGATGCAGGGGGCGTTCTTCTTGCCCTGCTCGAAGAGGTCGCGCACGCGGCTGGCGCCGACGCCCACGAACATCTCCACGAAGTCCGAGCCGGAGATGGAGAAGAACGGGACGCCCGCTTCACCGGCCACCGCGCGGGCGAGCAGCGTCTTGCCCGTGCCCGGGGGGCCCATCATCAGGACGCCCTTGGGGATGCGGCCGCCCAGCTTGGTGAACTTCTTGGGGTCCTTGAGGAAGGCGACGATCTCCTCCAGCTCCTCCTTGCACTCGTCCACGCCGGCCACGTCCGCGAACGTGACCTTGTTGTGGCTCTCGCTGAGGAGCTTCGCCTTCGACTTCCCGAACGTCATCGCCTTGCCGCTGCCGCCCTGGAGCTGGCGCATGAAGAAGATGAAGAACAGGAACAGGAAGACGACCGGCATCCACTGCCCGAGGATGGTCAGCCAGAGGCTGTTCTGCTCCTCGCGCTCGTACTTCACGTCCACGCCGGAGGCGCGGAGCTGGTTGAGCACGGCCACGTCCGGCGGGGGCCCCGTCGTCCGGAACTTGTCGTTCGAGTCGCTGAACGTACCGGAGTAGGTATTGCCCTTGACGGAGACGGCACGGACCTTCTTCTCCTCCACCTTGGTCAGAAGCTGGGTGAAGGTCGGTTCCTGCACCTGCTCGTTGCCTTGCGAGAAGAAATTGTAGAAGGCGACGAAGAGGACGATCAGGATGACCCAGAGCCCGATGGTCTTGTAGGTCGAACGCACGTTTCAGCTGCCCTTTCGGTACTCGGCGGGATGAGGGCCGTGCCAGGAGGAACCCTGGCGAAGTTCGTCATGTGCCCGGCGCCCGCCCGTGTGCAGGCCAGCGACGGACCGTATCAGCAACAGCAAAAAGCCCTCAACTATTTAGGGGACCGCGACCATCCCCCTGTTTCGAAGCTTCGACTCTATAACGGAGGGGTCTTCCGTTCGCTCGTGAGCGGAGGAAAGGCCCACAGCGAGTGTCGGGAAGCCACCTCGCGCGAAGCCGCACCCGGTTCGACGAAGCGCGGCAGGACGCCGGGAAGCCACAGCGGTTCCCCGCGCGCGTCCACCACCACCGGCTGCGCGTCGCGCGCCTCCGAAGGAACGCGGGCATCCACCATCACGTCCTGCACCTTGCGGTGGCCCGCGCGCGTCCGGACGCGGTCGCCCTGCTTTCTCGAACGCACCGTGAGTGGCCACGCCGTCCCCTCCTCCAACATCAAGGCCAACACGCCTGGGGGCGGAAATCCTTCCGCGGCCACCTGGAAGCGCCACGCGCCGAAGTCCCCCTGGGCTCCCGGCCCCGCGAGCACCAGCGGCGCGGGCGGTGATTCCCCTCCAGGTCCCACACACCGCACCCGCCCGCCGGTGGCCTTCAGGAGGAAGCCGTCGCTCAGAGGAATGACACCCCCGCGCGCCACCACCTCCCGCGCGCGCTCCAGCGTGGCGTGGTCCACCCGGGCGCCCGCCGTGCCCAGCAGCCGTGCGAGCACGCGGCGCCACAGCGGAGGCTCCAGCGCGCGAAGCCCCACGGCGTCCAGGCCGCCCCCGGACAGCGCCAGCCGCTCCCACGCCGCGTCCGCCAGCCCATCGAGCAGGGCTTCGTCCTCGGAGGCGAGCCGCGCGAAGGTGGCCAGGTGCTCCACGGTGCTGAAACCCGCCGCGCGGCTCAGCGCGGGCAGCACGTCCTGGCGCACACGCGTGCGGAAGAAGGACGGGTCCGCGTTCATCGGATCCACCACGAACCCCACCTCCTCGGTGGTCAGGAAGGCGAGCACGTCCTCGCGCGAGCACGCGAGCAACGGGCGGAGGAGCGTGGCAGCACGGGCGTGGATGGAGCGTGCGCCCCGGAGCGCCGTTCCCCGGGACAGGCGCATCAGCAGCGTCTCCGCCTGGTCATTGAGCGTGTGGCCGGTGGCCACGAAGTCCAGGCCGCGCTCCTGTCGCAGGACCTCCAGGGTCGCGTACCTCCCCGCGCGCGCCCGCGACTCCAGCCCCGCCCCGGGCGACAGCGCGAGCCGCCGGACGTGGCAGGTCAGCCCCAGGCGTTCCGAAAGACCTACGACGGAGGTCACCTCCTCCGCGGCCTCCGCCCGGAGACCGTGGTCCACTGTCGCCACCTCCACGTGCAGCGCCAGCGCCTCGCGCACGCGCGCCGTTCCGACGAGGAGCGCGGTGGAGTCCGCGCCTCCGGAGACGGCCAGCAGCACCGAGCGCGAACGGGCGCCGTGCTCGGCATACGAGCGGGCGAGCCTGCCGGGCAGCGAGGAGCTTTCAGGAGACGCGCGAGGCATGGCGCCAGCGTTCGGAATGGAGTGTCAGATGACCGGGTTACAGATTCGCGGTGACGGAAGGCGTGGGGATGCATTCCATGATTCCCACAACGGAAGGACGCGGGGCGGAAATAGAACGGCGCTTCGCGGTTGTTGGTCGGACGTTCTGGACTTCATGACGTTGGACCTAGGGGTCCCCCCCCTCCCCCTCTGGGTCCACGGGGCCGCTCGGAGATTCGCTCCCTGCGGTCCCTCTTTCCGAAGCGCCCCGGTCTCCCCTGTGGAGGCCGGGGCGTTTCACTTTTTTGACCGGGGCACTCTTTGTCGGAAGTGGAGCGTTCAGCCCTCGGGCGCACGCTTGAGTGCTCCGAAACCGTTGACCCTTCAGGGCGTCTGTCGGATAACCGCTCCGGTGTGTTCAGGTCGTCACCTCGAATCCGCCCCGGAGACCCAGGCATGGCAGGCACCGACAAGCGCAAGCAGTCGCTGTACTTCCCCGAGGAGATGCTGAAGGAGATCCAGGAGGAAGCGAACCGGCAGGACCGTTCTCTCTCTTGGGTGGTGCAGCAGGCCTGGAAGATCGCCCGCGACCGCATCAAGTCGTTCCCTGCCGTGAATGACGTCACGGGCGACGAGCGCACGGACCCGCGCGAAGAAAGGCCGTAAGGCAGGGCAATGGCCACCACGGATCACCGCAAGCAATCCCTCTACTTCCCCGAGGACATGCTGGAAGAGATCCAGCGTGAGGCAACGCGGCAGGATCGTTCCCTGTCGTGGATCGTCCAGCAGGCATGGAAGGTCGCCCGCGCTGACATCCGCCGCATGCCCTCGGTCAACGACGTGTTGGGCCCCCTGCCTCCACGGCCGGTGGCCGCCGCGGCGCAGACAGCCACCTCCGCTCCCGCGGTGGTGACGTCCAGCGCCCCGGCATCCTCGGACGAGCCCTCCAAGCCGTAGGGCTCCATCCACCCCGGCCCCCGTAAGTCCGACACCGCGCGAGACGTCAGCGCGGGGCGGGCCGGGAGGGCCGGGCACAGTTAGCGAAGACGATGCGCGGGGCTTCCTTCAGCGCCTGGACCGGGCTGGGGTACGTGCTCTTCATGTACGCCGCCGCGATGTTGGCGTCCGTGCCGCCCAGCTTGCGCGCGGTCACCGGGTTGCGGTCTGGGTCCTGACCCGCGTTGCCCAGGATGCCGCCGTAGCCGTCCCCTCCCGACAGCAGGAACGTGGACATCGCCACCCGGTAGCGGATGGACGCGTCGTCGCGCGCGGGGATGGACACGGCGCGGCCGCGCACGCGCAGCTCCGCCACGCGCTGCCCCGCGGGACGCGCGCAGTCCACGCGCATGCTGGTGCCGTCGGACACGTGGAGGAACGCGCCGGACGGCGACAGGATGGCCTGCCCTTCCAGGGCCAGCGTCTCCACGGAGTGCTCGAAGAGGTCCACGAGCTGCTTCTCCGTGAGGTCCACCGTCACGACGAGGTTCTCGAAGAGGATGACCTCGTGCAGGACGCCGTCGGTGAGCGGCCCGGTGCGCAGGGACGTGCGGGTGACGCACAGGCCCTCGTCGCGCAGCGAGCCGCCGTTGATGATGCCCAGCTCCGTGGCCTTCGAGGCGCCGTCCTCCGCGTGGAGGAACGCGTCCGCGGCCAGCTGCCCCAGCGCGTTGTTGTCGTGGCGGGTGAAGGCGGAGCCCAGTTGCACTTCCTCGCCCAGGTAGCCCACGACGGCGTCGGGGTCATCCACCAGCGGGGTGCAGGAGTCGTTGTACGCGAGGCACCCGGGCAACAGCGCGAGTGCCGCGAGCGCGGCGGTGAGGTGGCGGCGGTCCATCAGTAGAAGGCCCTCAAGGTGAGGTAGCCGGACACGCCCTCGCGCGGCAGCAGGCCGGTGACGCGGTCCGGACGGGGCACGTCGTCGCGCAGGTCGTGGTCGAAGAGGTTCTGTGCGTAGAGCGTCACCTCGAAGTGCTCCCAGATGGGCTCGGTGCGCAGCTGCGCGGTGATGAGGCTGTACGCGGGAATCTCATAGCGGCGGATGAGCTCCAGCGTGGAGCGGTTGTTGTTGCGGCGCTCGGCGCCGGAGCGCACCACCACGTCCAGGTTCACCCAGTCCCCCAGAGGCATGGACACGCCCGCGTTGAAGCGCGCCTGGGGCACGTCCGTGAGCAGCCGGGCCTGCTCCGGCACCTCCAGGTCCTGCGCGCGGGACAGGCTGGCGTTGACCCACGCGGCGGCGCGCTTGGACGCCTCCAGGCGGGCCTCCGCCTCCACGCCGTACACGCGCACGCCCAGCTCGCGGTTGCGCAGGGGGACGATGTTGCCGCTGGTGTCCACCGGGGTGATGGGCGAGGCGAAGTTCTGCAGGAAGGCGTTGGCGCGCACTCGCACCCGGGTGTCGCCCGCGGCCTGGACCAGGTCGATGCCCAGCTCGAAGGTGTCCACGGTGGTGGGCTTCAGGAGCGGGTTTCCCTCGAAGCGGCCCTGGTTGTAGTCGGTGTCGGGGATGCGCTCGACCAGCTCCTGGGGCGTGGGGGCGCGGAAGGCGCGGCCATACAGCGCCTTGAGCACCAGCGCGTCCGACGCGGCGATGACCAGGCCCACGCGCGGGTTGACCCGCACCACCATCTTGCTGGCGTCGAGCGTGCCTGACGCCTCCGCGTCGGGAAGCTGGATGGCGTCCAGGCGCAGGCCGAAGGTGAGCGTGAGCGCGGAGAGCACGGTCCACTGGTCCTGCGCGGAGAGGCCCAGGTTGAGGCGGCTGGAGGCCGCGCCCTTCGTGAGGTCCACCAGTCCTTCAGGGGCGGCGGGGCTGGGGCGCAGGCGGCCATCGAGCGTGTAGTTCGTGGTGTAGTCGTACTGGGACAGCGACTGCTGTTCGGCGACGAAGCCCAGGGTGAGGTGGTTCTCCTTCGTCAGCGCGAGGTCCGCGTCCACGGAGGCCGTCACGGTGCGCACGGTGACCTGCGTCTGCTCCTGGAGTCCCTCGGGGAAGAGGCGGTCCGCGCCGTCGCCGGTGCGGAACTCCAGGGGCGTGAGCTGGAACATGCGGTCGGTGGACTGCTGATCGAAGCCCAGCCGGGCGCGCACCTGGCCGCCGTCGGAGAGGGGCCGCTCCCAGGTGAGGTCCGCGAGGAGCACGTCCCAGGACAGTTGGGAGTCGTTGCCCACGGTGTCGAACAGGCCGACGAGCGCATCGCGCTTCTCGGAGAGGTAGCGCGCGGTGATGCCCACGCGGCCGGCGCTGTCCAGGCCGTAGGACACGCCTCCGCCCGCGTTGAGGAGGAAGCGGCCGTCACGGGTGCGGCCCGCGGGCTGGTCCACGTCGCGAAGACCCTGAGCCACGGACTCGTCATCGAGCGCGTCGTGGTCGATGACGAGTGAGTCGCCTTCCTGCGTCCAGAGGTCTAGGTCCGCGAACAGGCGCAGGTCGCCGGTGGTGTGCGCGGCGGACAGGTGGCCGTCGGTGGCGAGCGCCAGGCGGCCGTCATCGCGAGGGACACCGCCGGTGGTGATGGCGCCGCGGACTCCGTCGGCGTGATTGGTGACGAGGTTGACGACGCCCTGGAACGCGCCCGCGCCGTAGACGGCGGAGCCGGGGCCGCGGATGACTTCGATGCGCTCCAGGTTCTCCACCGGCAGGTTCATGAGAGCCTTGCCGTCGAAGAAGTTGTTGAGGCGGTGTCCGTCGAGGAGGAAGAGCACCTCCGCGTCGTTGCGCAGGCCCCGGATGGCGGTGCGGTGGAAGCCCTGCACGTCGCGGCTGACGGACACGCCGGGCACCACGTCCAGCACGTCCGCCACCGTGCGGGCGCCCAGCGCGATCATCTGCGAGCGGTTGAAGGACGCTCCGATGGCCGGCACGGTGCGGACGGACGCCTCCTGGAGGGTCGTCACCGCGAGCACGTCCTCCGCGCTGTAGAGCGCCAGGTCGTCGTCCATGGCGGTGGGGGATGAGGAGGAAGCGCGGGAGTCGGGGCGAGGCTCCGGAGGAAGGTCCGCGTTGAGCGCGGCCATCGCGTCGTCGGAGCTGGAAGCGCGCGTGTTGCCTCCGTCAGCACGGCCGGGAGCCCGCGAGTCCGTACCGCTCGCGCGAGCCGGGGCGCGCGGGTCGGGCGCGTCCGTTCGGGTCGAAGCGCGCGAACCATCCGTTCGGGCCGTGGGCGAAGCTGGTGTATCCGTGCGGATGGGGGCTCGCGAATCCGTGCCGTCCGTGCGGCTCGAAGCGCGTGCATCGGGCGCGTCCGTCCGGGACGAAGCCCGCGAGTCCGTACCGCCCGTGCGGCTCGAAGCACGTGGATCCGTACCGCTGGGGGTGCTCGATGCGCGTGGGTCGGAAGCTCCCGGACGGGAGTCCACGCTGTCCGTTCGATTCGAAGTCCGCGAATCGGTGGTCCCCGCGCGTGCGCCCGTTCCATCCAGACGCCCTGCGGGAGGAGGAAGAGTCGGAGCGCTCCCCGAGTCATCGTCCTCCCCTGCCCCCGACGGCGGCGCGAAGGCATCGATGTCGGGCGTGGACTTCGGGGCGTCACGGGTCCCCTTGCGGACCGGTGGCGCGCGGACCGGCGGAGGCTCCGCGGTCTGCGTCCCCACCATCACCCTCGCGGGCCGGAGCGCGGACATGAAGAGCGGCGCGCGCTCCCCATTCACCATCGCCGCTTCGACGAAGTACTCCACTCCGGGTGGCACCATGTGCTCTGCGGGAATCACCGCGCGGTACAGGTCTCCGTACTGCCGCTCCATGGAGACCTGGACGTACGGCTCGCCCGGGCCGCGGTAGCGGACGAAGAGCTCCAGCACCTTGGCGCCATCCACCAGCGTTGCATCCAGCTGGAGGGGCTGACGGGCCTCGGCGCGCGGCTGCGATGCGTGCAGCAGCGCGGCCTCTTGAGCGTGGACGGGGACCGCGGCGAACACCACGGCACAGAGGATGAGCGTGCGAGGAAGAACGGTCTGCAAGATTGTCGGCGATGGTCCGTTGCAGGGCCATGCGAGTCAAGCAAGCCACCCGCCCGCGTCCCGCCGATTTTTTGCCGCCCCCGCGAGCGCATGCGACGGTGCCTGTCGCTCCATGCGCGCGTCGCTTGCCCTTCACCTCGCCCTCTTCCGCCGCCAACGCGCCCAGATCGCCCGGGTGGTCGAAGGCCGCACCGAAGCCTTCCGCGCCTACGAGGCCCGCTACCGCCGGCGCACGAGCACCTACCAGAGCGTGGTCTCCCTGAGCCACGTGCACCAGCGCATCGCGGCGTCGGACCTGATCTACGTCGGCGACTACCACACGCTGCCGCTCGCCCAGCAGACCTACCTGGACCTCGCCGAGCGCGCCCTCGCCTCCGGACGCCGCGTCGTGCTGGCGCTCGAGTGCGTGGAGGGCCGTCATCAGGCCGCCCTCGACGCGTACCTCGCGGGACGCCTGCCCGAGCGCACCCTGATGTGCCGGCTGGGCCATGGCCCCACCCCGGGCTTCGGTCCCGGCGCCGGCATCCGCGCCGTGCTGGCCTTCGCGAAGCGCCTCAAGCTCCAGGTGGCCGCCATCGACCGGCGCGCCCAGGGAGAGCGTTCGCTCGCGCTGCGCGACGCCTTCGCCGCGGAGCGCATCGCCCGTGTGGCCCGAGCGGAGGACGTCCCGCTGGTGATGGTGCTGGTGGGCCAGTTCCACGCCGCGCCCTGCCACCTGCCCGCGCAGGTGGAGCGCGCGTTGGGAGACGCCCATCCGCGCCGCGGGCTCGTCGTGTACCAGAACGCCGAGGGCCTCTGGTGGCGCCTCGCGCGCGAAGGCCGGCTGGGCAGCGCGGAGGCCGTGGAGCTGGCGGACGGCGCGCTGTGCCTGATGAACGCCTCGCCCGTCCTCTGCCAGCAGAGCTTCCTGGACTACCTGGAGGCCGAAAGCGACGACGCGCCCCTGTTGGACCGCAGCGCCGCGGAGCGCTTCCGGGACATGGCGGAGCTCATCGGTGGGCTCGCGGGCGTGTCCGTGGGGCGCGAGCTGGACTCGGTGGAGGTGACGACGGCGGCGGATGGCGACGTGCTCGCCCGCATCCGCCGGCGCGGCCGCTTCACGCAGGCGGAGCTGTCCCAGCTGCGCAAGCACATCCTGTCGCGCGAGAGCGGCTACATCCCGCGCGCACGCACGGCCTATCTCGCGTCACTGTCCCTGAACCACGCCGCGGAGGAGGCCGCCCACTTCGTGCGCCACTGCGCCGTGGGCGACGCCATGGACGCCCCGCGCGGCGCGTCCGAGGCCTTCTACGCACGCTGTCTGGAAGAGGCCCTGGGCTTCTTCGGCTCCAAGCTGATCAACCCGCGCCGCACCTGCCCCAACGTCACGGAGTGGGCGAAGCGCTTCGGCGAGGCCCGGGGCCTGGAGCGGCAGATCGCCGCCTTCGTCCTCGCCCACAAGGCCACGGAGTCCGAGGCCCCCGACGAGGCCGTGAAGCTCCTCCCCCTGCGCCGCGACCGCCTGTTCCACGGCGTCAGCCACGCGCTCGGCTACCTCCTGGGGGACAGCCTCTACCGGGCCTTCGACGCCGGTCAGGTGGACATCGCCGACATCCGCGCCCTCTTCCGGGATCCGCTCGTGGATCCGCGCGGCGCGTACCTGGCATGGGCCGCGCGCCTGCGGGGCATCTAGTCCTCCGGTGGCATCGCGGCTGCTGAATCCCGCATCCGATTGACGCTACATTCCGGCGGCATGACCCCATCTCCTCGTCCGCTCACGGGCGTTGTGTCCGCTGTCCTCCTGTCCCTCGCCGTGGGCCTCGTGCTGCCCGGGTGCTTCCCCACTCAGGGTGCCTGCGTCCATGGCTCGTCCATCTATTTCTGCAATGAGGACACCGAAGACGAGTGCCGCGACTTCTGGTGCGACGGCTGGGACTACTGCGGCTACTTCGACGGCGACTCGTGCGAGGACGTGGGCTTCTCTGACGGCGAGGTGTCGCTGAACAGCTTCTCCGAGCCGAGGACGCCCGACTGGAGCTGGGGAACGCCTTCCGGCGGCGGTGGCGGCAGCGGCAACGGCGCGTGCGCCTACTACGATTCGAACCTGAACCGCGTGCTCTGTGATCAGCGCACCTCGGCCTCCAGCTGTTCGGGCAAGTGGATGGGCAACGGCACCAACTGCTCCACCCTCAAGTGCACGAGCAACACCGACCCCAACAGCTGCACTGTGTCGGGTGGAAGCTCGGGCGGCACCTGCACGTCCACCTACCAGGGGCCCACCGGCGACGCGCAGGTCTACACGCAGTGCGCTTCCGTGTGGAACTACCGCTGCCAGCAGAAGAACGACAGCGCCGCGGACCAGAACTGCCTCGTCTACGACTCGCTCGAGGCGACGGTGGAGTGCCCGTACTGCCCTTGAGCCACCGGGCCGGTGGGCCGCGAAGCAGCGGTCCACCGGCAAGCGGGAGCGCTGAAGCTCAGGCGCGGTTGGCGATGGTCTTCGGCGGCAGCTTCAGCACCTGGCCCACCTTGATGTGGTCCGGGTCCTTGAGCTGATCCTTGTTGGCCTCGAAGATCTTCGTGTACAGCTTCATGTCCCCGTAGATGTCCTTGGCGAGCTTGCTGAGCGTGTCGCCGGACTTCACGGTGTGGACGCCGTAGGGCTCGGCGTGGTTCACGGTGAGCATCACCATGATCTCGTCGTTCCACTTCGGGTGCTTCGCCTTGATCTGATCCCACATGCGATCGCGGTCGAAGGCGTGGTCGACGGTGCCCTTGATGACGAGCTTGCCGTTCTCCTCGCGCGCTTCGACCTTCGCGCCCACGTTCTTCGCCACGTCCAGCACGTCCTGGTAGTCGTTCTGCAAAGCCATCCGTGTCCTCCTGTCGTGAGGGCGCGAACTCAAGCACCCGCCCCCTGGCAATGACGGACCGCCGGGAACGACGTGAACGAAGCTCAACACTGCGGAGCCAGGAGCTGTTCAGAGCACCACGTCCGCGCCGGGCTCCGGTGCGACGTTCAGCTCCTCGGGCGGTGCGAAGGTGCCGTCTGGCCGCAGCTCACGCAGGACCTCCTCGCGGCTCAGGCGCACCTCGCGGATGGTGCCATCTGGCGACAGCGCGTAGACGCGGTCCTGGTCTTCCACGCCCACGAAGAGGCCGCCCAGCGCGGGATGGAGCATCACCAGCGCGAGCTCCGTCTCCAGCGGCCCCGGGAAGAGCACGTGCGCGTGCGCGGAGAACTGGGGCCGCTCGCCGTCCGCGTCCGGCGCGACCGACACGGGGATGAGCCCCTGGTGCAGGGGCAGCTCCTGGAGCTTCTGACGGCCGTCCTTGCTGAAGCGGAAGCGGAAGTCGCCGCCAAGCAGGTACAGGTTCGAGTCGTCGAAGCCCTGGAGCACGTAGACGGTGATGCCGTTGTCCTCCTCCAGCACGACAGGCTTGAGCTGCTTGCGCCCGTGCACCTGGTAGACGCGCTCGCAGGCTGCGCTCGCTGCGCGGGCCAGGGCGTCCATGCCTTCGGGCAGGGACTCGACGGGGAAGTCCTCCATCTCGCCGGAGAACTCGATGGGCGCGCGGTACGCGTACGCGGGAACGAACGCGTCCTGAGGATTGAAGCGGCCGAAGACGGAGTACCAGGCATTGCCGCGCGGCACGGTGAAGACCCCGTTCACCCGCGAGCGATCCACGTCCGGACGCGCCTGCAGCAGGTCCGTGGCGCTGGTGGTGCCCTTCTCCGATTCGACAATGTACTGCGCGCGCTTCTGCACGCGCTGGAGCTCCTTATCCGCCACCAGGTCCACCGGTGACTCCGCCGCATCCGGCGTGCCCACCGGGGCCTGCGCCGCTTCCGCCTGGGTCGCGCTGGAGTGCGCGCGGCAGCCAGCGGTCAGGGCGACGAGAGCGACGAGGAGACTGCGAAGCATGGGGACTCCCGCGGACGTAAGGGCCCGGTCAGTCTGTGCCGGCCGGGGCCCTCGCGTCACGTCCCCCAATCACAGCGGGACCTCAGGCGCCCTGCTGCGTGGGCGCCAGCGCCGCCTTGATCTTCTCCTTCAGCGCCTTGCGGCGCTCCTTGAACTGCGAGCGCGTGGTCTCGTCGACCTGGCCGTTGCTGGAGGCGCGCGCGGCCTTCATCTCCTCGTGGAGCTGCTTGGCCTCCGCCTTGAAGCCGTCCGCCTGGGCCTGCGTCAGGCGCCCTTCGGCGACCTGCTTGTCCAGCCGGTGATCCATGCGGCCGAACTTGTGGCCCCCGCCGCCGTGCTTGCCCCGGCGGCCCTCGCACTGCCCGGCCTTGGCGTTGGAGTCGGACGGCGCGGCCGTCTGGGCGAGCACGGGCACGGCGAGGAGCAGCGTGGCGACGGCGGTACCGCGAAGCATGGACTTGAGCGACATGGTGTGTGGACTCCGGGTTCAGGTCAAAACGCTCCGGGAGCAGCCGTGCAGCCTGCTTCCCGTCGCGCTCTGACACTCAAAACCCCGGAGCCCGCCGAAGGTTAAATCGCCTCCGGAAAACCGCTGGCTACTGGCAGTCCGCCAGGCCGTAGGTGAAGTCCTGGCGAGGCGTGTGGCCCGGGTCCTGGTTGATGGCCGCGATGCTCAGGTCCGTGTACGACACCGTCTGCGTGCTGCCGATGACCATCTGCGTGCGCTGCACGCGCGTGGTGGACAGCACCACCTTGCCAATCGAGCCACCGGGCTCGACGCGGTAGCAATTCATGATGCGCGGATCCACCGTGGAGCGCAGGCACTGCGTGTACTGCCCCAGCACCGTGCGCTTCTCATACGTGCAGCGGCAGTCCCAGGGGTCATAGGCCTCCACCACCGTGGCCGCCTCGTAGCCCGTGGAGGTCTGGACCACCTCCAGGTAGCTGCCATCCTGCGGCTGCGTGCAGCGCATCAGCGTGTCACCCACGGCACCCTGCTTCACCTCCGCCAGCGCGGGATCCACCTTCACCTGCGCGCCCGCCTCGATGGCCTGCAGCGAGTCCCTCGCGTCCGCACCCTCACAGCCCAGGCCCAGCAGCGACACACCCAACAGCACGACCGCGGAAAGACGCAGCGACACCTTCATGGACGACTCCTACGAATGGGGGGATGTCCGGGAGGACCCGGACATCTCACCTGTAGGCTTTCGCGGCGGCCAGGTGCAACGCCCTTCTGTGTCACGAACGCGATACAGGCTTCAGGGCACGCGTGGCCATGAAGGTGGGCATGAACGTGGAGAGCAGGTCCTTCCCCCCTTCGTAGTTGTCCTCGAACAGGTTCGTGAGCACGAAGCCCGCCTCCATCTGTCCGCCCAGCTGCTCCTCCAGCGAGTGGCCCACGACCATGGGCTCATCCTTGTCGGTGTAGCGGCGGCGCTCCTCGTGCGTGAGGCTGGTGAAGTCCGAGTACGGCATCGTGTACTTGAGCCGCATCACGCCCTTCTCCTCCTCCGCCGGGTCGAAGAGGTAGCGCACCGGGTTGCAGATGCCCGACAGGAGCACACCGCCCGGACGCAGCACACGGAAGGCCTCGCGCCACACCGAGAGAATCTCCTCCGCGAAGCAGTTGGAGCACGGGTGGAAGATGAGGTCGAAGCTCCCGTCGGCGAACGCGGACAGGTCGCGCATGTCGCCCTCCACGTACTGGAGCGTGAGACCCTCGCGCTCGGCAACCTTGCGGTCCTGCGCCAGCTGCGCGGGCGAGTTGTCGAACACGGTGACGTTCGCGCCCGCCGCCGCGAGCACCGGACACTGCTGGCCGCCCGCGCTCGCCAGGCCCAGCACGTCCTTGCCCTTCAGGTCCCCGAACCACGCGCGAGGCACGGGCTTCGTCGGGGTGAGCACCACGCTCCAGTCGCCCCGTCGCGCGGCGGCGATGACCTCCGGGGACACCGGCAACGTCCACCGGTTGCCGCGTCCCACCTCGCCGTTCCACGCCTCGCGGTTGTACGTCCGCACGTCCAGGTCAGTCTTCATGCAGCACCCGTCCTTCCATGCCCCCGGCCACGGTGACGACCTCGCCCGTCACGTGTCCGGAGATGCGATCCGACGCAAGCGTCACCACGACGCGCGCCACGTCCTCCGGCTGCCCCACCTTGCGCAACGGCATCGTCCGCGTGACGCGGCCGACGAACTTCGGGTCACCCAGCTTGTCGCGGTTGCGATCCACTTCCGTCCAGCCCGGGCACACCACGTTGACGCGGCCCATGGGCGCGATGCGGTGCAGTTCGTTCTTCAGGCTCTTCACGAAGCCCGCCGCCAGCGCGCCCTTCGCCGCCGCGTAGTCCGTGTGGCCCGCCTCACCGAAGAGGCCCGCCGTGGAGCTGATGATGACGATGGTGCCCGTGCCCGTGGTCTCCACGTGGCGCAGGAACGCGCGGCAGCTCAAGAACACGCTGTCCAGGTTCTGCGCCAGCGTGCGCCGCCAGCGCTCCAGCGACATCCGCCACAGCGGCTCATCGGGCGCGGGATACACACCGGTGTTGCACACCAGCACGTCCAGCCGGCCCAGGTCCTTCACCGCCTGGGGCACCAGCGCGTCCACGTCCGCCTCCACCGTGAGGTCCGCGCGCACGGCCGCGCCGCCCACCTCGCGCGCGAGCGCCGCCGCCTTCTCCTGGCTGCGATGGTAGTGCACCGCGACCTTCGAGCCCTCGCCCGCGAACGCCCGCACCAGCGCGGAGCCGATGCCGCCCGCGCCGCCCGTCACCAGCACGCCCTTGCCCTGCAGTCCCGTGTCCATCGCTGCGCGACTCCTCGTGGGCTCCCGTCAGAGCGGGAGGAATGCGCGGCATGATGCCCGAGCCATCCGGCGCGGACAGCCGAGACGTATGGGCGGTGTCGGCGGGTACGCTGCGTGCCGGGCAGCGGGACGAAATGCGCGGAGGGAACCTGACAGCGACGCGCTACGGCGTGGACAGCCGCGAGCGGATGCCCGCGACGAGCAGGTCCAGCCCGAAGGCGAACCGGCGCTCGAAGTCGCGGTCCAGGATGGCGTCCACCGCACCAGCCGCGTGCGGATAGCGCGCAGAGGCGAGCTGACGCAGCGCCCCTTCCCGCTCCTTCGCTTCGGCGTCCTGCGCGGTGAAGCCCTGCTCCTCGATGGTGAAGCCGAGCACGTAGTCGAGCACGGTGAAGGCCGCCCAGCCCGCCGCTCGCGAGTCGAACCCCGCCCGTGTCAGCGCGCCGATGACCGTGTCGGAGACGCGCAGCGTGTGCTCGGACACCACGATGGTGCCGGCGTAGACGCGGGCGCCGTCCCGGTGGGCCAGGAACGCGCGCCGCAGCTCCTCCGCCACCGTGCGCACCACCGGCTCCCACGGCGACTCCGGCGTCAGCGTGCGCGCCACGTCCCGCACCAGCGTGTCCGCCATCGCGTCCAGCAGGGCCTGCTTGCCCGCGAAGTGCCAGTACAGCGACGGGGCCTGGATGGAGAGCGCCTTCGCCAGGACGCGCATCGTGAGGCCCTCCAGGCCGTGCTCGTCCAGCAGCGTCCACGCCGCCGCCACCACCTGCTCCCGCTGGATTCGCATGCCCGCGTTGACCCTCGCTGGCTTGACAATCTAACGCCGTTAGCTGATCCCTAACAACGTTAGCTTGACGCCTTCGGGCGGGAGGTCGGTCATGGCGGAGGTCCTCGATGTGGCGGTGGTGGGAGGAGGTCCCACCGGGCTGTGGCTCGCGTGCGAGCTGGCCCTGGCGGGCGTCCGGGTGGAGCTGTTCGAGCGGCGTGTGGAGGCCGTGCGCGAGTCCCGGGCGTTGACGCTGCATCCGCGCTCGCTGGAGGTGCTGGCGCTGCGAGGGCTGGAGGGCCGGTTCCTGGAGCGGGGACGGCCGCTGCCCACCGGCCACTTCGCGATGCTCGACACGCGCCTGGACTTCAGCGTCCTGGACACGCGCTTCCCCTACACGCTGTTCCTTCCGCAGGCGGTGACGGAGGCCCTGCTGGAAGAACGGGCGCGCGAGCTGGGCGTGTTCGTGCGGCGCGGCCACACGGTGGAGGCCCTGCGCCAGGACGACGAGGGCGTGGACCTGGAGGGCTCCACGGACGCGGGCACGTTCCGCATCCGCGCCCGCTTCGTGGTGGGCGCGGACGGAGCCCGGAGCGCGGTGCGGAGGCTTTCGGGCATCCCGTTCCCAGGGACGGACGTGACGCGCACGTCGGTGTTGGGCGACGTGACGTTGGGCGCGCCGCCGGCCCAGCCCGCCCTCGGCATCTCGAACGAGCGGGGCGGCGTGATGGTGGTGCCCATGTCGCCGGGCATCCACCGCATCGTGGTCAACGACCCGCTCAGGGAGAAGGCGCCGGTGCGCGAGCCTGTCACGCTGGAGGAGCTGCGGGAGAGCACGCTGCGCATCGCGGGCTCTGACTTCGGCATGCGCGAGCCCCGGTGGCTGTCCCGCTTCGGCAACGAGACGCGTCTCGCGGAGCGCTACCGCGAGGGGCGCGTGCTGCTCGCGGGCGACGCCGCGCACATTCACTTCCCGGCGGGAGGCCAGGGGCTCAACGTCGGTCTTCAGGACGCGATGAACCTGGGATGGAAGCTCGCGGCGGTGGTGAAGGATGGTGCGCCGGAGGCATTGCTCGACAGCTACTCGCGCGAGCGCCGTCCCGTGGGTGAAGCGCTGATCCACAACACGCTGGCGCAGACCGCGCTCATTGGCGCCACGCGGGAGACGCTGGCCCTGCGTGAGTTGCTGAGCGGCCTGCTCCGCGAGCCCCGGCTGAACCGCCAGCTCGCGGACAACATCGGCGCGCTCGACGTGGGCTACGCGCCGCTGGACGTGCCCGCGCCAGAGACACCCTCACCGCTGCTGTCCGAGTGGTGCGGCCGACGCCTGAGCGACGTGGAGCTCGGCACGGACGCGCGGCTCTACGCGGCGCTGCATCCGGGCCGATGGTTGCTGCTGGGTCTGGGCGAGGACGACGCACGCCCCCTGCCCCGCTGGGAACCCGGCTGGCCCTCCCAGGTGACGACACTGCGCGGTCGCCTGGGACGCGCGGACTTCGAAGGCGTGGGCGGCCTGCTGGTGCGCCCGGACGGCCATGTCGGCTGGGCCTGGGCCGCGTAAGCAGCCGGGAGGCCGCACCGCGTTCGAGCATCGCGGAGACGAAACACGAAGGCCCGGGGCGGGTCCGCTCCCGGGCCTCACGTGATGGCTCCGCGTGTGAAACCTCAGCCCAGGCGCAGCAGCTGCCGGGCCTGCTCGGGGGAGGCAATCTCACGGCCGGCGGCACGGGCCCGCTTCGCGGCCTCCGCCACCAGCTCGAAGTTGCCCTTCGCGAGCACGCCCTTGGACAGGTAGATGTTGTCCTCCAGGCCCACGCGCGCGTTGCCGCCGCGCTTCGCGGCCTCTTCCACGAACGGGAGCTGCTGGCGCCCCACGCCCGCCACCGTCCAGGAGCTCCCCTCCGGCAGCGAGGCGATCATGAAGTCCAGCACCTCCGGCCGCGCCTGCAGCGTGCCCGGCACGCCCAGCACGAAGTCGAAGTGCGCCGGCAACTCCACCAGCCCCTCCTTCGCCAGGTAGCGCGCCTCGTCGATCATCCCGACGTCGAAGCACTCCAGCTCCGGCTTGAGGCCAATGCTCTTGATGCGCTTCGCGATGTCGCGCACCAGCGGCCGGGGATTCCAGAACACCTCTTCCCCGAAGTTCACCGTGCCCGTGGTGAGCGTGGCCATGTCCGGCTTGTCCGCGCCCGTGAGCGTGAGCCCGCCGCACCGCTCGTCCACGCCCATGCCCACCGCGCCGCCCGTGGACACCTGGACGAGCACGTCCGTGCGCTTGCGGATGGCACGGATGGCCGCGCGGAACAGCTCCGCGTCCTGCGACGGCTTGCCCTCCGCCGTGCGCACGTGGATGTGCACCATCGCCGCGCCGGCCTCGCGGCACTTCGCCGCGTCCTCCGCGATCTCCTCCGCGGTGATGGGCAGGTACGGCGTCTGCTCGCGCGTCGTCTCCGCGCCCACCAGGGCGGCGGTGAGGACCATGGGCTTGCTCATCGCTTCACCCGCTGCTTGTCCTTCGGAACGACACAGGTGCCCGAAGCGCGGCACACCACCACCGCCTCCGGCAGCACGTCCGCCGCCGAGTCATTCACGTCCGTCCGGGGCTTGATGACCTTGCGAGCCTCGAAGCGCATCTTCCGCGACGTGTTGCCCTCGCTGATGATCTCGCCCTCCGCCTCGATGAAGTCGCCCGCGTACACCGGGGCCAGGAACTCCACGGAGTCGTAGGCGCGGAACAGCCCCTCGTCCCCATCCGAGCGGATGCACAGCTCCGTGGCCACGTCCCCGAACAGACCGAGCATCCGCGCTCCGTCCACCAGGTTGCCGCCGTAGTGCGCGTCGTGGCTGCCCATGCGCAGCCGCAGTACCGCCTTGGTGCCAGTGCTCACGTGGGTTCCCCCTGGTAGTGGGAGTCCGCGGACTCCGTGCCCTCTTTCTTCATCACCGCGTGCACGATGTAGTTCGCCACGTCGGACGGCTTGGTGCCCGCCCCGAAGCCCGCGTCGAAGCCCAGCTCCAGCGCCAGCTTGTGGTCCACGCGCGGCCCGCCCAGCAGCAGGAGCGTCTTGCCGTGGATGCCCGCCGCCTTCGCCGCGTCGATGAACTGGCGCGAGTTGTCCTTGTGCACGTCGCGCTGCGTGACGACCTGGGACACCAGGATGGCGTCCGCGTGCTTCGCGGTGGCCTTCTTGATCAGGTCCTCGTTGGGCACCTGGCTGCCCAGGTTGAACGCCTCGAAGCCGGGGTAGCGCTCCAGGCCGTAGTCGCCCGCGTAGCCCTTCATGTTCAGGATGGCGTCGATACCCACCGTGTGCGTGTCCGTGCCCGTGCACGCACCGAAGACGACGATGCGCCGGCGCACCTTCTCCTTGATGAGCGCGTTGAGGTCGTTGAACCCCATCTTGCGCACCACCACCTCCGGCACGTCGATCTCCGCGTAGTCCAGCGTCACGTTGGAGCGGGCGTAGACGACGAAGAACGTGTACTGGTCCGCCGCGCGCTCGGCGGCGGCCACCTTCACGTCCGTGAAGCCCATCTTCTTCGTGAACTGGGCGGCGGCCTCCTTGGCCTTCTCCGACAGCGGCACCGGCAGCGTGAACGACAGCTGCACCATGCCGTCGTCGCGACGGTCGCCGTAGGGGCGGATGATCTGCTTGCTCGGCTTCACCATCGAACTAGCCCTTCTTGCCCTTGGGCGGCGTGAACGACACGCTGGTGCCCACCTTCTCGGCCACCGCGGAGAAACGGTCCTTCTTGCCCTGCTCCATGTAGAAGACCACCGACCAGGTCGTCTTCCCGTTGCAGCCCACGTACGTCACGGTGTCCACGTTGCCGCTGCCGTCCGGCGCCGCGTCCGTGTCCATCTTCGTGGCCGCCGGCTGGCCGCCGACCTTCAGCATCGTCCAGCTGTCGCCGCCCATGTTCGCGAGGATCTTCGTGCGGCACAGCTCCGCCTTCATGCCCGCGGTCTGCACCGTGCCCACGTCCACCATGAAGTACGCGTCGCCAGAGGGCGCCAGGAACTTCTCCGAGCCGTCCACACTGGAGCGCGTCCACGCCGCCGGGGCCTTCAGCGCGATGTTCTTCACCGTGACGCTGCTCAACGCATCCGCGCTGCCGCCCGCGGCCACCATCACGGCAACAAAGGTACTCAGGATCATGACGCCTCCAGCATTTCCAGGAACGGATTGAAGTAATCCGGCGCCTTCTCCAGCACGCCGTCCAGGCCCTTGCCACCGGTCTCCTCGCGCTTCACGTCGCCGAAGCGCCCCTTGCCGATGGCCGCCACCATGCCCTCGGTGTGGCACTCGCGCAGCAGCTCCTCCGCCTTGGCGAAGACCTCCCGCGCGCGGTTGGCGATCTTCCCGTCCTCGCGAACGGTGAACTCCTCGTCGATGCCCCGCGCCGCGCGGTGGATGTACGACGCGGACTTGAGCGCCACGTACCGGTCCGCGAGCAGCGGCGTGTGCATGGCCTCCGTCATCATGCCCAACAGCTGGATGCCCTGCCGCGTCCAGATGGCCACCAGGTCCGCCATCACGTCGTACGCGTGGCTGAAGAAGATGTCCGTCTCCTTGTGCTTCGTGGGCGGCATGTACTTGAGCGGCGCGTCCGGGAAGCAGCGGCGCACCAGCATCGCCTGCGACAGCTCCAGCAGCAGCGTGTCGTCGCGGTACGGGTCGATTTCGTACGAGTGCCCGATGCCCAGCTGCCAGTCCTTGAGGCCCGCGCGCTTGGCGAAGCACTCGTTGATGAACTGGCTGGCGATGACGGTGTGGGCCGCGTCGTAGGCGTCCGCGGTGGTGATGTAGTTGTCCTCGCCGGTGTTGATGATGATGCCGGCCAGGGCGCAGATGCGGCGGCTGAAGTACTGGTCGATGAACGTCCGCCGCATGTTGATGTCGCGGAAGAGGATGCCGTACATCGCGTCGTTGAGGAGCATGTCCAGCCGCTCGTACGCCGCGCAGAAGGCGATCTCCGACATGCACAGGCCGGACGAGTAGTTGGTCAGCTGGATGTAGCGCTTGAGCTTGCGGCTCTCGTCATCCAGGGCCTCGCGCATCACGCGGAAGTTCTCCTGGGTGGCGTAGGTGCCGCCGTAGCCCTCCGTCGTCGCGCCGTGCGGCACGTAGTCCAGCAGCGACTGCGCCGTGGAGCGGATGACCGCGATGACGTCCGCGCCCGCCTGCGCCGCCGCGCGCGCCTGGTCCACGTCGTCGTAGATGTTGCCGGTGGCGACGATGACGTACTTGTGCGGCGCGGGCGACATGGGGAACTGCTCGCGCAGGGCGTTGCGCTGGGCGATGCGGGACTTCAGCTCCGCCATCGCCGCGCGAGCCTCCTCGCGCACGGCGTCCCGCAGGTTGGCCTCCATCTCTGGAGACAGCGCGCCCAGCTTGTCCGTGGGCAGCGCGGTGATGCGCTCCACGGCGTCCAGTGGACTGCTAGCGCCCAGCTGAAGCGCGCGGCCGTACCAGTACGCGGCGCCCCGGTTGAGCACTCCGGCGGACTGCAGCTTGTCCACCATGAGGTTGGCCAGGGGTACGCCACGCGTACCCGCGCCGGAAATGCCAAAGAAGCGCAAGACGGTGCGCTCATTGGAAACAGTGGTGTTGCGTTGGATGAGGTCGAAGATCGGATTGACGATCTCGTCCGCCAGCTTGCGCGCTTCGGCAATCCGCGCGTCGTCGATGAACGGGCCTGACATGCGCGCACCCTACCCGAGCCCCGCGCCCTTCTGCGCAAGAACACAGGCGCCCGCACCGCCAGCAAACGATGCCGCACCGCGCCTCTTGAATGGCGAGACGCATCACGCAGGAACCTTCTCACCGAAAGCTCGCTGCACGCCTGGACACCGACAGGGCGGTGACCAACGCCACCGCCATTTCGGTTGAATCACCGAAAAGCCGGTGATTGGACTGGAGCATCCAGGCTCAACCCATTGAATTCACAAGAACCCAGGGGTCGGCACGAGGCGTGCTTTAGAGGTGGCCCGGTTCCCCCGTAACCCAAGGAGTTCCCCTTGAACCGACGCTCGTTGATGCTCGCCGTCCTGCTGTCTGGAGCCCCCGTCCTCGCCGCCGGCAATCCTCCGCCCATCACCACCGACTCGGGCGCGCCGCTGGGCACGAACCAGAGCTCCAAGACGGCCGGCCCGCGGGGCGGCATCCTCCTGGAGGACTTCGCCCTCATCGAGAAGCTCGCGCGCTTCGACCGTGAGCGAATCCCGGAGCGCGTGGTGCACGCGCGCGGAGTGGGCGCCTACGGCTCCTTCGAGAGCTACGGCGACTTCTCCAACCTCACGCGCGCGTCCGTCTTCTCCCAGAAGGGCAAGAAGACGCCGATGTTCGTGCGCTTCTCCACGGTCATTCACCCCAGCGGTTCACCGGAGACGCTGCGGGATCCGCGCGGCTTCGCGCTGAAGTTCTTCACGGACGAGGGCAACTGGGACCTGGTCGGCAACAACCTGCCCATCTTCTTCATCCGTGACGCCATCAAGTTCCCGGACATGGTGCACTCGCTGAAGCCGTCCCCCATCACCAACCGGCAGGACCCGAACCGCTTCTTCGACTTCTTCAGTCACCAGCCAGAATCCACGCACATGCTCACCCAGCTCTATACGGAGCTGGGCATCCCGGCGAGCTACCGGCAGATGGACGGCAACGGCGTGCACGCGTTCAAGTTCGTCAACGCCAAGGGCCAGGTGAAGTACGTCAAGTTCAACTGGAAGTCGCAGCAGGGCGTGAAGGGCCTCACCGTGGAGGAGGCCACGAAGCTGGGCGGCGAGGACTTCCAGCACGCCACGCACGACCTCTACACGAACATCCAGGCCGGCAAGTTCCCCTCGTGGGAGCTGAGCGTGCAGGTGCTGGATCCCAAGGACCTGGATGGCTTCACGTTCGATCCGCTGGACGCCACCAAGGAGTGGCCCAAGGACAAGCTGCCGCCGGTGAAGCTGGGTAGGTTCACCCTCAACAAGATGCCGGACAACTTCTTCGAGGAGACGGAGCAGTCCGCCTTCTCCCCGGGCGTGATGCCGCCGGGCATCGAGCCGTCCGAGGACCGGCTGCTGCAGGGCCGCCTCTTCTCCTACGCGGACACGCAGCGCTACCGCCTGGGCGCCAACTACCTGTCGCTGCCGGTGAACCGCGCGCGCGCCGCGGTGGAGAACAACAGCCAGGCCGGCGCGATGAACAGCGGCAACACGAAGTCGGACGTGAACTACGAGCCCAGCGTCACGCGTGAGACGCAGGACACGCCCTCCGCCCTCTTCTCCAACGCGCCGCTCTCCGGCACCACGCAGCAGCGCCCCATCGCGAAGACGGACAACTTCGCGCAGGCGGGTGCCTTCTGGACGGCGCTCGACGCGGGCGGCAAGGAGCGGCTCATCCAGAACCTGGCCGGCGACCTGGGCCAGGTGCGCGACGCGAAGGTCAAGGCGCGCATGGTGGGCCACTTCTACGCGGCCAACGCGGACTACGGCACGCGCCTGGCCAAGGCCGTGAACGTGAAGCTGGACGACGCGAAGGCCACCATCGCCCCGCTCGCCACCACCGGCCAGCCGTGACCTGACGCACCGGGGCCGCCGGTGACGCCACGGCGGCCCCATCTCCCCTTCACGCTTCCTTCGCCGGAGACGCCCTCATGGTTCGCAAGCTGCTGCTCGGTTCGTTGGGTCTGGTGATGCTGGTGTGCACGGTGCTGACCGCCGCGTGGATGTCCCTGCGCGCTCCGGCGACGCCCGCCGGACGGCTGCTCGCCACCAGCGATGCGGAGCGCTACCTGCTCGCCGCCGCGCGCGAGGGCGAGACGGACATCGTCCAAGGGCTCGTCAAGGCCGGCACGCCCGTGGAGGCCCGCGACACGCGAGGCTTCTCCCCCCTCATCCTCGCCGCCTACCACGGCCACACCCGGACGGTGCAGGCGCTGCTCGACGCCGGGGCGGACGCGTGCGCGGGTGACAGCCGGGGCAACACGGCCCTCATGGGCGCAGCCTTCAAGGGCTACGCGGACGTGGTGAAGCTGCTCTCCGCCCAGACCTGCGCGGTGGACCAGACCAACCGGCTGGGCCAGACGGCCCTGATGTTCGCCGTCCTCTTCGGCCGCACGGAGGTAGCCGACCAGCTGCGCCACCAGGGAGCCTCCCCCGCGGTGCGCGACGCCAGCGGCCGCTCGGCCAACGACTGGGCCCGGACCCAGGTCCCCGACGCCCCCGTGGCGCCCGCCGGACCTACCGCCCAGGCGAGGTGAAGCAAGACACCCGCTGGCAGCCCCCACACCAGCCGTTCTCAGGAGACCGATTTCCCATCCGCTGAGGTTTCGTGATTCTCTGGAGGAATGGGATTAGTCGGTTTAATACACGAATTCCAATTCATACAAAATTGCCACATTTTTCCAGGTAGACTTGACTCCGACTGGGGGGTTGGCCGCATAACATCCCGCATCCTTCCAGGAGTGCCGGGATGAAAAGCCATCGGGCAATGCCAGTGCGTGGGTGGGTGGGGCTGGCCCTCGCGGTGATGTTGAGCGGTTGCGATTTTGGCGGGGGTCCAGACAAACCAGAGGCGCCGCTCACCCCCCCTGAAGCACCGAAGCAGGTGGTCGCGCAGGCCGGGGACGCGACCGCGTTGGTGACATGGACGGTGCCGCCCGGCGATGGCGGCAGCCCGCTGCTCTACTACGTGGTGCGCTGCGTCCCTGAGTGCGGCGGCGCGCTGGTGAAGGTGCCCGACACGCAGGCCACGGTGCTGGGGCTGAACAACGGCTTCACCTACGTCTTCAAGGTCGCCGCGGTGAACGCGATGGGCGAGGGCCAGGCCTCCGTGGAGACGGACCTGGTGACGCCGAAGGCGGGCATGAGCATCCCGAACCCCACGGTGCCGGGACAGCCGCGCTCGGTGGTGCCCACCGCGGGCAACGGCCAAGCGTACGTGAGCTGGCTCGCGCCCGCGAGCTACGGCGGCCGGCCGCTGTCGTACTTCAAGGTCATGGTGGAGCCGGGCAGCCGGGTGCAGCGAGTGGACGCGCCGTCGTCAGGCACGCTCATCGAGAACCTCGACAACGGAACGGCGTACACCTTCACCGTCTGCGCCGCCAACGAGATGGGGGAAGGCCCCTGCACGCGCCAGACGGCCCAGGTGACGCCGCGTCCGGGTGGCGCGCCCACCCACTGGGTGATGGGCTACTGGGTGGGCTACCAGCGCGACCTGTACCCGGTGGAGGCCGTGGACATGTCACTGCTCACGCACATCGTGGTGGGCCGCATCCGTCCGCGCATCGACGGCACGCTCTATACCGACTTCGACGTGGACCCCGTGCAGGGCCCGGCGATGGCCCGAGCGCTGGCGGTGCGGGCGCACGAGGCGGGCAAGAAGGCGCTGCTGATGCTGGGCGGCATGGGCGAGTACGACGGCTTCCGGGCCGCGACGGAGACGCTGGAGAAGCGCCGCAACTTCGTGCGCAACATCATCAACACCATGCACGAGCTGCAGTTCGACGGCGTGGACGTCGACTGGGAGCCCATCCTCCTGCCGCAGGACAGCGCGCCGCTGCTGGCGCTGCTGGACGACCTGCGCGCCGCGGACGAGAACATCATCATCACGGTGCCCATCGGCTGGGTGAACTCCAACTTCGCGCTGGGCAAGGTGGACGCGGAGTTCCACCGGCAGCTGGCCGCCCGCGTGGACCAGATGAACGTCATGGCCTACAAGATGAGCGGCCACTGGGGGCAGTGGCAGAGCTGGCACTCCAGCGCGCTCTTCGGTGAGAACCCCGGACACCCCAGCTCCGTCGCCAGCTCCGTGCAGGCGTTCCTGGACGCGGGCGTGCCTCCGCAGCGCATGGGCGTGGGCGTGGGCTTCTTCGGCACCTGCTGGAAGGGCATCACGGAGCCGGGCACCCCGCTGGACGGGCGCGACGACATCGCGGAGGAGCAGAGCGACAACGCGATGAGCTACGCCAACATCCAGGCGCTCTATTACAAGCCGGAGGCGTACCGCTGGGACGACGTCGCCAAGTCGCCCTACCTCTCCTTCCCCACCGCGTACGGCCCGCAGGCCTGCAACTACATCTCCTACGAGGACGTCGCGTCCGTGTCGGAGAAGGGCCGCTGGGCGCGGGAGAAGGGTCTGGGCGGCAGCATCATCTGGACCATCAACCAGGGCCACATGCCCAAGACCCTGGTGGGCGGCTCCAAGGATCCGCTGATGCAGGCCGTGCACACGGCCTTCCTCAAGCCCTAGACGTAGCGGGACTCGAAGAGCTGGCGCAGCGACGGTTCGGTGCGCAGCAGGTCCAGCGTGAGGGTGGCGTGGCCGGGCACGTAGCCATTGCCCACGAGCATGGTGACGTCCTTGCCCACGCCCTCCGCGCCCAGGGCCGCCGTGGTGAAGCTGGTGGCCATGGAGAAGAAGATGACCGTGCCGCCGTCCTTCACGGACAGCAGTGACGCCATCTCCGTGTTGCCCACGCTGGCGCAGTTGACGACCAGGTCGCAGAGCTGACCGTTGGTCGCCTTCGACACGGCCTCCATCACGTCCACGCCCTGGGTGGCGTCCACCTTCATGGCCTCGTCGCACAGGCCAATGGCGGACAGCGCGTCCAGTGCCTTCTGGGAGATGTCCAGCGCCAGCAGCTTGCCGCGGCTCTCCAGGCTGCGGCGGGCCTGCGCCAGGCACAGCGCACCGCTCTTGCCCGCGCCCAGCACCGCCACCGTCATGCCCGGGCGCACGTAGCGCGCCACCAGCGCGGGCGCGCCGCAGACATCCAGCGCCGCCAGGGACAGCGTGTCCGGCATGTCCGTGGGGAGCTTCGCGTAGATGCCGCTCGCGAAGAGCAGCGCATGGCCGCGGATGTCCACGCGGTCGATGTCCGCGTGCACTGCCTTCACCTCTTCGATGACGAGCGGCGTGAGCGTCAGGCTCACCAGCGTGGCGATGCGGTCGCCCGGCTTGAGCACGCCGTTGGCGGGGTGCTTCGGGCCCAGCTCCTTCACACGGCCAATGAGCATGCCGCCGGAGCCGGTGACGGGGTTCTGCATCTTGCCGCGCTCGAGGACGATGTCCTGGATGCGGGATGCGATGCGCGCGGGGTCGCCGCCCACGTCGTCCTTGATCTGCTTGAAGGACGCGGCGTCGATGTTGAGGCTCTCCACGTCGATGAGCAGCTCCGCCTCGCGGCACGGCAGCGAGGGGTCCAGCTTGCGAGCGCGCTGCGGCAGCACGCCCTTCTCCGCCACGACGCGCGACAGTCCGTAGGTATCCATGGCGTCCCCCTTATCAGTCCCGCGCCAGGAGCGGCACCAGCACGGACAGCGACCGCTCGAAGCGATACGAAACGCCCGAGTGTCCGTCCTCGAACTCCTCGTGCGCCACGTCCACGCCGCCGGCCTTCAGGTCGTCCGCCACCATGCGCGTGCCCCAGCGCAGGTTGAACTCATCGCGGGTACCGGCGTCCAGGTAGACCGTCTTCAGCTTGCGGAAGGAGTCCATGAACTTGGGCACGAAGCGCACGGGGTCGTGCACGAGCCACCGGTTCCACACGTCCAGGCGCAGCTTCGCGTTGTGCTGCTCGAAGGGCAGCTCCAGGTTGAGCGGCTCGCCCTTCTTCGGCGAGTACGCCGCCGCCATGGCCAGGATGTTGATGACCGGGAAGTCGTCGCCGCGCACCTTGGTGGCGACGGCGCGCTGGCGCAGCTCCGTCACCCACGCCTCCACGCCGCCGGCCTTCATCAGCGAGGTGGCGGCCTTGGGCAGGTCCGGCATGTACGAGTACTCGAAGTAGGAGTCCGGGGCGTGCGCGCCCAGCAGGGAGAAGACCTCCGGGTGGTAGCGGCCCATCACCAGCGCGCCGTAGCCGCCGGAGCTGTGGCCCGCCACCGCGCGGGACGCGGCCTTGGGCAGCGTGCGGAAGGTCTTGTCCACGAAGCCGACGATGTCCTTGACCAGGTAGTCGCGGTAGCGGCCGATGGCGTCGCTGTTCACCCACTGGCTGCCGCCCAGCTTCGTCCATGCGTCCGGGAAGACGCCGATGACGGGCGGGATGGCGCCCTGTTCGATGAGCGCGTCCAGGCGGTCCGGCACGGTGGGCGAGAACCCGGACACGTTGGTCCACGAGCCGCCGCCGTTGCCGAAGGCGTGCAGGAAGTAGACGACCGCGTAGCGCTGCGTGCCTTCCGCGTAGCCCGGCGGCAGGTACACGGTGAGCCGGCGGCGGGCCGGATCTCCCAGCGGGTTGTTCTCCAGCGCGGGGGAATGCACTTCACGCGTCTCGAGCACGCCCTTCATCGGTGCCTCTCCTGGTCGCGGTGCGCCGCGCGTTCTACGCGCTGGTGCCCGGGTGCTTGCCGAACAGCTTCATCACCTGCTGCAGGTCCGCCCACGCATTGCGCTTCTCCGCGCTGTTGCGCAGGAGGTACGCGGGGTGGAAGGTGGGCATGAGCTGGATGCCCTCATATTCGCGCCACTGGCCCCGCATGCGAGTGATGGGGGTGGTGTCCCTGAGCAGCGTCTGCGCCGCGAACTTGCCCAGCGCGACGATGACCTTGGGCTGGATGGCGAGCAACTGCGAGCGCAGGAAGGGCTCGCACGCGGCGATCTCATCCGGCTCCGGGTTGCGGTTGCCGGGCGGGCGGCACTTCACGACGTTGGCGATGTAGACGTCGTTCCGGGTGAAGCCCATGGCGCCAATCATCTTGGTGAGCAGGTCCCCGGCGGCGCCCACGAAGGGCACGCCCTGGAGGTCCTCGTTCTCACCGGGGCCCTCGCCCACGAACACCAGGTCCGCGCGAGGGTTGCCGGAGCCAAACACGATGTTCTTGCGGCCCGAGCACAGCTTGCAGCGGCGGCAGTCGCCCAGCTCGCGGCGGACCTGATCCAGCGTGGGGCGTTCGCCCTCCACGACGCCGGGCAGCGCGCCGTTGTAGCGGGGCGCCGACTTGGGCACGTCCAGGAGCATGGCCGGAGCCGGTGCCGGTGCGGAGGGAGGCGGCGTGGCGGCGGCCAACGGACGGGCAGCGCCCAGGGGCTGCTTCATCGCGGCGTGCAGGGTGTCGCGCGACGGGGACTCCGGCGGGGGCCGGGGAGGCGTGGGTGCGGCGGCCGGCTCGGGGGCCTTGGTCCGGGCGATCATCGTGCGCACGGACGAGGCGGCGGCGCGCTGCTGCTGGAGTTCGGCGGCGACCTTCGCGTCGACGAGGATCGACCGGCCCGCGGTCTCCTCCTGCCAGAGCAGGTGGCGGCGCACGTCCTGGAGCACGTCGGCCAGCTCCTGCATGGAATCAGGCGTGTCGTCGTTCACGGTGGTGGATCGGTATCGGAGGGACCGTCCCGGCGCAAGGAAGCAGCCGGAGAAGTTGCCTGTACGCTTAGCCCAGGGTCGGGGCTTGCGCCACCTTCCGGGCGGAGACCCCGGGCTCTGGTCGAATCAGGACACACCCCCGGCGTAACGCCCTTGGCCACAGGGCGGACCTGGGGAAGATGGCGGGCGCTGGTTCCACGCCCTTCTCCCAGGAGTTCCTCGCACATGATCAAGGTGGCCATCGTCGTTGGAAGCACGCGGCCCGGACGCAAGGCGGACAAGGTCGCGGCCTGGGTCCACGACATCGCGAAGAAGCGCAGCGACGCCACGTACGAGATCGTCGACATCCAGGATTTCAACCTGCCCCTGCTGGACGAGCCCACTCCGCCGTCCATGGGCAAGTACACGCAAGCCCACACGCAGAAGTGGAGCGCGGCGGTGCAGGGTTACGACGCGTACGTGTTCGTCACGCCCGAGTACAACCACGGCACGTCCGGCGCGCTGAAGAACGCGCTCGATTACGTCTACAAGGAGTGGAACAACAAGGCCGCCGGCTTCGTCGGCTACGGCAGCGCGGGCGGCGTGCGCGCGGTGGAGCAACTGCGCCTGGTCGCCGCGGAGCTGCAAATGGCCACGGTGCGAGCGCAGGTGCAGCTGTTCCTCTCCACCGACTTCGAGCACTACACCGTCTTCAAGCCGGATCCGGCCAAGGAGAAGCAGGTGAACACGCTGCTGGATCAGGTCGTGGCCTGGGGCACGGCGCTGCGCACGGTGCGCGTGAAGCCGTAGCGGCTGCTCAGGTGTCCTGGCGGGCCCGCTCCGTGGCGGCCCGCCGCAGCGCCTCGGCCGTCTCCGGGTCCGCGGGGAAGAACGACTCGATGGCCAGCTCCGCGAGCGTGATGTCCACGGGCGTGCCGAACACGGTGATGGTGCCGAAGAACGACAGCGTCCCCAGCGACGTACGGATGCGCAGCGGCACCACCACGCCGCCGAAGTCGCGAGTCCTCGCGTCCGGGGTGGGATCCGGTACCGAGTAGCCGCGCAGCTCCTCCAGCAGCGCCGCGAGCGTTGCGTCCGCGGAGACGTCCACCTGCCGGGCCAGGCGGTGGAGGACGTGGTCGCGCCACTGGCGCAGGTTGTCGATGCGGGAGGCCAGCCCCTGGGGGTGCAGGCTCAGGCGCAGGACGTTGATGGGGGGCTCCAGGAGCTCCGGCGGCAGGCCCTCCATCAGGAGGCCCACGGCGCGGTTCGCGGTGACGAGCGTCCAGTGCCGATCCACCGCCAGCGCGGGGTATGGCTCATGGCCCGCGAGCACCAGCTCCACGGCCTCGCGCGTGGCGCTGAGGGCGGGGTCGTCCAGGGGGCGTTCGGCGAAGACGGGCGCGAAGCCCGCGGCGACGAGCAGGCTGTTGCGGTCGCGAAGGGGCACGTCCAGTTCCTCCGCCAGGTGCAGAAGCATGTCGCGGCTGGGCTGGGAGCGGCCGGTCTCCAGGAAGCTCACGTGACGGGTGGAGACCTCCGCGCGCAACGCGAGGTCCATCTGGCTCAGCCCGCGCCGCTGACGCCAGCCGCGCAGCAGTTCTCCCACGGGGCGGCTCTGCTGAAGGCTCGTCATGGAGGGGAAGATAGGGGGCGCACGTCATTGCTTCCATTCCCTCGGAGGTAATCGACGCCGCGTGTCTGGCCTCGCATCTTGTGCACCGTTTCATCCATTCCACTGAAGGGAACGTGTGCCATGAGCAAGACGAACGTGTCGGGAAGCCTGTTGCGCCGCGTGCTGCTGCTGGACGGTGTCGCCAGCGGGGCGACGGGCCTGTTGGGAGCGCTGGCCGCGGAGCCGCTCGGGGCGCTGACGGGCCTGGATCCGGCCATCCTGCGCCCGGCGGGGCTGGGGCTGGTCCCCTTCGCGCTGCTGCTGGTGTACCTGGCGTCGCGCGCCACCCTGCCCGCCTGGCCGGTGTGGTGCGTGGTCGCGATGAACGTGACGTGGGTGGTGGACAGCGTGCTGCTGCTGACGCACGGGCCGACGACGCCCACGGGCCTGGGGGTGGCGTTCGTCATGGCGCAAGCGCTGGCGGTCGCGGTGTTCGCGGCGCTGGAGTACGCGGGCCTGCGGCGCGGTGCGACGGTGGCTACAGCCTGAGTGTCTGGTCCGTGCGGCCCGGGCCTCACGCCGTGCCGCGCGGACAGGCTGGCGTTGTTATCGTGCGGGACATGGCTTCCCTCGCGCGCCCGTGGCTCTTCATCGCAGCGCTGTCCTCCGGAGTCCTCGGCTGCGCCACGCTCGGCGGTGCGCAGGGGAAGGACCTGGTGACGCTGCGCTACGCCTGGCCGGAGCAGTCCACCATCAGGGTGATGCACACGGTGGACGTGCGGACGGACTGGAGCGGCCGACAGACGGCGCAGCGCCGGTACGCGATGCGGATGGGGCCCGTGGATGGGGAGGGCCGTCGGCGGTTGGTGTTCCAGGACGTGGAGATCATCGAAGCCCCCTTCCCTGCCTTCGTGGAGCCCCTGGCCGCGTCCATCATCGACGCGCAGGGAGACTTCCAGGGGATTGATCCGCTGGAGGACGGCCCCGGTCAGGACCTGCTGGACGCGCTGCCGGTCAGCCCCATGAAGAAGGCCCAGATGGCGAAGGCCCTCAGCAACGGGCTGGAGCGCGAGGCCCGCAACCGGTGGAACGAGTGGGTCGGAATCTGGCACGGGTCGAGACTCAAGCCAGGGAGGACGGAGGTCGTGGCGACGACGATGTCCGTGGGCACCAGCCGCAAGAAGACCGAAGAGGTCCCCGCGGAGGAGCATGTCCGGCTGGACGTGGGAGTGCCCTGCTCTGAGTCAGTGCCGGAGCCCAAGTGCGTGAAGCTGAAGCTCGTGCGGGAACCTGTCGGACAGACGGACGAGACAAAGGGAAGGTACGCGCACGTGGAACTGGAGCTGGTGACGGATCCGGCGACGCTGCTGCCGTATTCATCACGTGTCATCCGCATGGACCGTGTCGACTGGAATGGCGGGCGCGGTGAGCCGGACTTCCATGAGGCCGTGCACGTGGAGCAGCACACGTTCATTCATGGGGTGGAAGGGCCTCCGGGGCAGGTGGCGGCTGTTCAGCTTTAGGCCTGTTTGGCGGATACGCGCAGGCCGGGCTATCACTGCTTGCCGTGCCAGTCCTTCCAGCCATCCAACGTGCCGTGAGCGCAGCGTCTGCCCTTGCCCTTCTTGCGTGCGGTTCGGCCACCATCGGCACCACGGGCAAGCCCGCCATGGCGAAGTGGGTGGGGTCCGTCAGCACGCCTGACGGCGGACAACTCCAGACGACTATCTATTATGGACCCTGGCAGTGCAGCGCAGCGTTCCTATCCCGCTGCGAGTCAAAGTGCGCGGCGCAGGGCCATGCACTCAAGGGCTGCATGTGGTTGGCCGATATCAAGGGCGACTGGAAGGGACGTTACCTGTTCATGCCCGCGGAGGCAGGCGGGCGTCTGGCCATCACCCACTGCTGCTGCGACTACCCGGCGGTATCGGACGGGAAGTGGCGGCGGGACACCTGGCAGTCCGCGAGAGAGTCCTTCCGCCGCAAGTGGAGCTCGGAGTTCGGAGACTGGCCGAAGACGAGCGGAGGTGAGAACTGGGCGGGTCACCACATCTTCGATCTCGCGCACGGTGGCGCCCCAATAGCCGCTGACAACGTCATCCCTGTCCCTGGGGACGTCCACAAGGTGTTCACCAACGAGTATCCCGCCTGCTACGCGCCTGGAGGCAAGTGGCTCACGCCGGGCCCCGAACGGCCTTACACGGACTGAGGAGCAAACATGTCGATGAAGCGCCTGCTCGACGAAGTCTCGCGCCTCCATTACCCTCGTCCGCCCGCCACGCCCGCGCAGGTTGCTGCCTTTGAAGCGCGCATGGGGTGGAAGCTGGACGAGGACCTGCGAGCCTTCTATCTGCACTGCAATGGAGCGACGCTCTTCGCCCCGCTCCCAGATGTGAACTACCACCTGCTGCCACTAGAGCGCATTGAGCGAGCGCGCGCTGCCATTTTTGGACGAGACGAGGACAGCGCTGGTCCGGCCACGCACTACTGTGTGGTGGACATGCAGGACGGCGACTACGTCCTCGTGGATGTCGCGCAGCAGGCAGACGGAAGCTATCCGCTGCTCGATGCATTCCACGAAACGTACCCAGAGGTGGAACGCATCGCATCGTCCTTCGCGGAGTTCCTGGAGAAGGCGCTGCGCAGCGGCAACCGCTCGTTCTGGCTGAGCACTGAGCCTCTGGAAGGATAGGAGTGAGCAATCAGCCCATGCCCACTTCGGCGAAGTAGTCGAGGAACGCGCGAATGCGTGCAGGAAGCTGTTTCGCGGGATCGAGGAACACCGCGTGGAAGACCACGGTGTCTCCGGGGTTGCGGTCCTCCAGCACGGCACTGAGCCGCCCGGCCTTGATGTCCTCACGCACCTGGAAGGCGGCGATCCGCGCGAGCCCCGCCCCCGCGAGCGCCAGGTGCCGCAGCGCTTCGCCGTCGCTCGCGAACAGGGTCCCGGAGACGGGGACGTTCACCACGGAGCCACGCTCCATGACGGGCCACTGCTCCAGCGCGGGCGTGTGACTGGCGCCCATGCGCGTATGCCGCTCCAGGTCCGAGGCCGACTTCGGCGTGCCCATGCGCTTCAGATAGGCCGGCGCGCCGACGATGACCTTGCGCGTCTCGCCCAGCCTTCGCGCGATGAGGTTGGACGACTTGAGTGGTCCCGCGCGGATGGCCACATCCGCGCGATCCTCCAGCAGGTCCACCACGTGGTCCGTGAGCCCGATGTCCAGGCGGATGCCCGGGTAGCGGGCCTGGAACGCTGGCACCTGCGGTAGGAGGACGTGCGTGCCGTAGGGCACGTTGGTGTTCACGCGCACCCGGCCCGAGGGCGCGTCATGCGACGTGACACCGCGCTCGGCGGCCTCCAGTTCCGCGAGCACCTGCACGCTTCGCTCGTAGAAAACACAGCCCTCGGAGGTGAGCTGGAAGCCCCGGGTGTTGCGGTGGATGAGCCGCGCACCCAGGCGGGCTTCCAGCCGTGCGACGAGCTTGCTGACCGCCGACGGCGTCATCCGCAACGTCCGCGCCGCCGCGGAGAACCCCTCCTGCTCCACGACCCGGACGAAGACCTCCATCTCCCCAGAGCGATTGATTTCCAGACGCGCCATTGAATTGAACTCACAAGCCTTGTGCCTGGGACGGCTCTACCTCGGGACAGGGCACGCGAATACTAGACCCGTGCGGCCCGAAAACGGATCCACGTGGGGCCGCATGGAGATCCTCATGTCTTCCCCCAAGAACGTGGCCCTGGTCGTCGGGGCCAACGGAATCGCTGGCCTCAACCTCATCGAACATCTGGAGTCGCTCGGCGGCTGGGAGGTCATCGGCCTGTCGCGGCGCGGAGGCGAAGAACGTGCGGGTGTGCGCTTCATCTCCGTGGACCTGCTCGACGCAGCCGACAGCCGCGAGAAGCTGAGCGGACTGACGCAGGTGACGCACATCTTCTACGCCGCCTACCAGGACCGGCCCACGCCCGCGGAGCTGGTGGCGCCGAACGTCGCCATGCTCGTCAACGTGGTGAACGCGGTGGAGCCTGTCGCCAGGAACCTCCAGCACATCAACCTGATGCAGGGCTACAAGGTCTACGGCGCGCACCTGGGACCGTTCAAGACGCCTGCCCGGGAGACGGACGCGCACCACATGCCTCCCGAATTCAACGTGGAGCAGCAGGACTTCCTGGAGCAGCGGCAGCAGGGCAAGGCGTGGACGTGGTCCGCGCTCCGACCGTCCGTCGTGGTGGGCTACGCGATGGGTACGCCGATGAACGCGGGGCTGGCCCTCTCGGCGTACGCGTCCATGTCGAAGGAACTGGGCATCCCGCTACGCTTCCCTGGACCACCGTCCGCGTACGACATCCTCATGGATGTCACGGATGCGCGGCTGCTGGCGCACGCCATGCTGTGGGCGGCGACAAGCCCGAAGGCCGCCAACCAGGCTTTCAACATTAACAACGGCGATCAGTTCCGCTGGAGCGAACTGTGGCCGAAGATCGCCCGCATGTTCGACCTGGAGGTGGCCCCTCCCCTTCCCATGTCACTGGTCGACGTGATGGCGGACAAGGCGCCGCTCTGGGACCGGATGGTGGCGAAGCACGGGCTCGCGCGCCACTCGTACAAGGACATCAACCCCTGGCGTCATGCCCACGGGGTGTTCTCGACGAACTTCGACTTCCTCGCGGATACGTCCAAGGCACGCCGCCACGGGTTCCAGGAGCACATCGAGACGGAGGTGATGTTCCGCGAGGTCTTCGCGGACTACCGCCGCCGCAAGATCATTCCCTGAGCGCTTCGATGACGAGCGAGCGGAAATAGCGCGCACCCGGATCCGCATCCGTCCGGGTGTGCCAGATGAGGCACTTGGTCATGCGCGGTAAGGGAAAGGGCATCTCCACCATGCGCAGGGGCAACATGTCGCAGAAGGCCTTGGCGACACGGCGGGGCACTCCCGCAATCAGGTCGGAGCGGGCCGCCACCAGAGGGTCCCCCAGCACGTCACGTAGCCGGGCCAATGCGTTGCTCACCGCGGATTGCGTGACGTGAAGCTCTCGCGCCGCGCCGGTCGCGCGGCCTGACTCCAGCACCGCATGCAACACGAGGAACAGGTTGAGGTCGATGGCGGAGAGATTCACGCCCGTGATTCTAACCATCATGGAACATCACTGGTGGAGAGAGCCCCTGGGGCCGTAGTCATGAGCGCGGAAAGTGAGGTCCCATGTCTCTACCCACCGAAGCCGCCGCCATCCGTGAGCGCATGCAGCGCCTCTACGAGTGCTGGAGCCAGGGCGACGCCCAGGCCTACGCCGCTTGCTTCACGGAGGACGTGGACTACGTCGCCTTCGACGGCAGCCACTTGAAGGGACGACAGGCCAACGCCGAGGCCCACCAAGCCCTCTTCGATGGGGTCCTCCGGGGCTCGATGCTCGACGGAGAAGTGAAGTCCGTGCGCTTCCTCGCCCCGGACGTGGCGCTCATCCACGCCGAAGGCGTCATCAAGCTGCGCTGGCAGCGCAAGGCACCCAAGGCACGCCGCTCCATCCAGACCATGGTCGCCGTGAAGCTTGAAGGCGTCTGGTACTTCACCGCCTTCCAGAACACCCGCATCCAGCCACCCAATGCTTTCGCGCGCTGGGTGATGCGGCTGATGACACCGAAGCGCTCAGCCGCGCGGTGACACGAGCAGCAGTGACAGGATCTCCGCCGCCACCGCGCGCTTGCTGCCCTCCAGCACCCGGTCCGGGCCACTGCGCGAAATCACCGTCACCCGGTTCGTCTCAGTCCCAAACCCCGCGCCCTCCGCGGTGACGTCGTTGGCGACGATGGCGTCCAGCCCCTTGCGCTCCAGCTTCTCGCGCGCGTGCTCCACCACCCGCTCCGTCTCCGCCGCGAAGCCCACCAGCACCGGCCGCTTCGCCTTCCCCGCCACCTTGCGTGACGCCTCCAGCAGCACGTCCGGTGTGCGCACCAGCTTCAGGTTCTCCGGGCCTTCGCCCTTCTTCACCTTCTGCGGCGCGCGCGTCTCCGGCCTCCAATCGCTCACCGCCGCCGTGGCGATGAACGCGTCCGCGGACTCCACGCGCGACAGCACCTCGCGCGCCATGTCCTCCGCGCTCACCACGTCCACCACCTCCAGGCCCGTGCGATCCACCGCGCCCACCGGGCCCAGCACCACCGTCACCTTCGCGCCCAACGCCCGTGCCTCGTGCGCCAGCGCCAGACCCATCTTCCCCGTGGACGGATTGGAGATGAATCGCACCGGATCCAGGTACTCGCGCGTGGGGCCCGCCGTCACCAGCACCGTCTTGCCCGTGAGCGGACCGCCTCCCAGCCGCGCCGCCACCGCGGACACGATGGCGCCCACGTCCGCCAACCTCCCCGCGCCCACGTCTCCACACGCCAGCATCCCCGCGCCCGGCCCCACCGTGCTGAAGCGCGCTTCCTTCAGCAGTGACTCCACGTTCTCCTGCGTCCGGGTGTTCTCCCACATGGCCACGTTCATCGCGGGCGCCAGCACCACCGGCCCCTTGAACGCCAGCAGCGACGTCGTCACCGCATCCCCTCCGAAGCCCGCGCGGATCTTCGCGATCAGGTCCGCCGTCGCGGGCGCCACCACGTAGAGCTCTCCCCAGCGGGCCAGGTCCAGGTGGCCGAAGTTCCCCTCCTGCGCCGGGTCGAAGTAGTCCGTGAGCGGCGGATGCCCCACGAGCGCCTGGAAGGTCAGCGGGGTGACGAACTGGCGTGCGGCCTCTGTCATGGCCACCCGCACGTCCGCTCCCGCGCGGCCCAATTCACGCACCAGCTCGCAGGCCTTGTACGCCGCGATACCGCCACCCACGCCGACGATGATCCGGCGACCCTTCAATGCGGATGCGTCCATGCGGCTTCATTACGCGCCAGCCAGCCCGGTCGCAACACGACTACCGCAGGGACACCTCGCCCTGGGTGGGAACGTCCACCGAGCGCACCACCGGGCCCGACCCGGGCATCTCCGCGTGGAAGTAGCCCCACACCAGCGTGTACCTGCCCGGCCGCAGCCCCTGCACCACCACCCGCTCCGACATGGGCTGGTACACCAGCTGCGCGAAGCTCGAGCGCAACAGCTCCGTGGGCGGATTGCCCACCGAGCCCACCTCCCCCGGTACCACCCACAGCGCCTTGCCCCGCTCCGGCTGGATCAACACCGTCACGGAGCCCGTCCCCGGCACCGGGCCCAGGTCCAATGTCATGTCCGCGCCCGCCACCTGCACCACCACCGCCGGCTGGCCCGCGCCACGCCCGCCCACCACGAAGCGGTAGTTGCCCGGCGACAGGTCCGCGCTGTAGCTGCCATCCGCGCCGGTGATGAGCGACACCGACTCGCTGCGGTCCGCGTTGAGCCCCTCCACCTGCGCGCCCGCCGCGGGCTTCCCGTCCGACAGGTACACCCGGCCTGTCAGGTGCGTCGCGGGCTTGAGGGTCAACTCCACCGGCGCAGTGCTGCCTCGCGGCACCTCCTGCGTGCCGCTCACCTTGCCCTTGCGCGCGGACAGCGTGAAGCGCGGCACGAAGGGCGGGCTCGCCAACGTGAAATTACCATCCGGCCCGGACAGCACCGACCCGTCGCACACGTCGCACGTCACCACCGCGTCCGGCACCGCACCACCTGACGCATCCCGCACCCGCCCGGACACCGACGGCGCCTTCACCAGCACGATGTCGCCCATGTCCTGCGGCGTCGCGGGGCGGTCCACCACCTGCGGCTCGTACCCCGCCGCATCCACCGCCACGATGAGCCGGTCCCCCGCCGTGGACAGCGGCAATTCGAAGCGCCCATCCGGGCTGTTCACGTCGTGTTCGTCCATCCGGAAGCGGCGCACCGGCTGGCCCGAGTCATCCACCACGCGGCCCCGGAACGTCGTGCGCCGGCGCATCTTCACCTGCACCGGCGGCCCGCCCGGCTTGCCCTGCGGCCGCTCCATCGGCTCGTAGCTCGCGTGGCGCGCCTCCACCACGTAGGTGCGGTCCGGCCGCAGCGCGCGGAACTCGAAGTGGCCGCTTGAATCCGACTGCGTCGGCTCCGCCACGCGCGGCGCCACGCTCATCGCCGCGCCCACCACCGGCTGACCGTCCTCGTCCACCACGTCGCCCGTCAGCTGCGCGCCCGCCTCCAGCTCCACCGTCACCTGCTGCTTCCCACCGTCCTGCACCGTCACCGACTTGGGGCTCGACGGCAGGTACTCCGGATGCGACGCCACCAGTTGGTACGTGCCCGGCGGAAGGCCCCTCATGGGCACCACACCGTCCGGACCGGAGGGGCGGTCGCTGCGGAAGATGTTCTCCGGATCCGCCCACATCGTCACGTCCGCGCCCTCGACCCGCCGGCCGCCGCTGGTCACCGTCACGTCCGCGCCCGCCTTCGCCTCCAACGACAGCGTCACGTCCGTCGCGGGCGCCGACGCCTGCACGCTGCCGCCACCCCATTCCGAGTGGTGCGCGTGCAGTGTGTAGAGCCCCGGCATGGGCACCTGCGCCGTGAAGTGGCCGTCCTCGCCCGCGTTCACCACGCCGCCCGTGGGCTGCACCAGCACGGACACGCCCGCCGCGGGCCGGCCGTACTCGTCGATGACCTGTCCGCTGATGACCGTGGCCTTCGCCAGCTCCAGCTCCAGCGGCGTCTCGCCCGGCGCCACGCGCGCGGGCAGCTGCGCCGCGGTGAAGCCCTCCGCCTGCCCCTCCAGCACGTACTCGCCCGGCGCCAGCGGCCCCAGCTCCGCCAGGGCCCCGGTGGGCACCGCGTCGCGGCGGATGAGGTCACCCGCCACCGTGCGCAGCAGCAGCTGCGGGTTGGGCACCGGCTGGCCCTCCTCGTCGACAATCGTGACGAGCAACCGGCCCGCGGCCTCCAGCACCAGCGTCACCTGCGTCACCCGCTGCGACAGCGTGAGCGTCTGGGGCGCGGAGCCGAAGCCCGGCGCCTCCGCCGTCACCACCACCTCGTCCGGGTACAGGCCGTTGAAGCGCACCGGCCCGCCCTGCGCCTCCGCGTGCTCCTCGCGCGTCAGGTGGTCGCCGCGCAGCCGCACCGTCGCCGCCGCGGGCGCCCCGTCGCGCAGCACGCGCACCTCCAGCGTGCGCGAAGGCGTCAGCTTCAGGCGCAGCGGCTGCGAGTCCGCCTCCACGTGCTGCGCCACCGCGGGCTGGAAGCCCTCCGCGTCCGCGAGCACGTAGAAGGGGCCCTCGCCCAGGCCCGACAACGTGAAGGCCCCGCCCGCGCCCGCCACGGCCTCGAAGGGCAGCGGCACCTTGCGCGACACCGCGCGCACGCGCGCCCCGGGCCTCGCATGGCCGGAGTCATCCACCACCGTGCCGGTGATGCTCCGCAAGGGCGGCAGGTACAGCTCCACCGCCTCCCCCGGCGCGGCCCGGTCCTTGAGCGCCACGCCCAGCCCCGCCGAGCGCGCCCACACCGTGAAGGACACGCCCGCCAGGTGCTCGAAGCGGAACTTCCCCTCCGCGTCCGTGCGCACCGTGGCGCGCGCCGTGAGGAAGCCCTGCTGCTGTTCGAAGAAGGCCCGCGTGTGCAGCGCCGTCTCGTGCGCGGTGCAGGCCAGCAGCGCCAGTCCGCACTCGTCGCACCGCACGTCCGCCAGCGTCCGCTCCGCCGACGCCGCGAGCGACACCTCCGCGTCCGCCACCGGCCGGCCGTTGCCGTCCAGCACGCGCCCGGTGAGCGTCAGCCCCTCCTGCGCACCGGACGACACCGCCACCGCGTTGAAGGCGGGCATCCCCTGGCGGATGGAACTGGCGGAGACGGGCGAGACGGGGCGCGCGGCCGGAGTGCCCCACCGGGGCCCCAGCACGATGGCGGCGAGCGCCAGCACGGCGGCCACCGCGATGAAGACCCATTTGCGCATGTGTACGCGGCCGGGACCTTACTCCCAGGCCCGCCCCCCAACGACGGTTTCCCCCGGGAAATTCCAGAGCGTCTTCTTGAAGACGCCCCAGGAGCCGTGGGAGTTCCCGCTCAGTCCTCCGCGAACGGCTGGATGGCCTGCGCCACCGCCAGCTCCTGCCGGGCCTCGCTCAACTCCGAGTTGGTGGCGCGCAGCCGGTCGCTCAGCACCTGCACGAAGCTCCAGAGCATCTTCACCGCGAGGATGGCCTCGCGCTTCATCAGCCCCATCAAGTCAGAGCGGGCGATGACCATGGTCCGCGTGGGCTCCGTGGCGCGCACGGTGGCGGAGCGGGGCGCGTTGTCGATGAGGCCCATCTCGCCGAAGTGCCCGCCCGAGCGCAGCTCCGCGATCTCCACGCCGTTCTTCTCGATGGCCACCCGGCCCCGGATGACGACGAAGAGCTCCTCGCCCGGCTGCCCCTCCACGACAATCTCCCGACCCGCCGGGTAGGTGCGCGTGGTGGCGATGGACAACACCGCCGTCTGCTCCTTGTACGTAAGGTGGCGGAAGAGCGGGATCTTCCGCAGCGCCTCCATGCGCGACTGCGCCTCGCTCGTCTCCTCGCTGGCGAGCGCCGCGCTGTCGCCGGCCACCTTCACCACCACCGCGGTGATGTTGTCCTTGCCGCCGCGCTCGTTGGCGATCTCCACGAACTTGCGCGGCAGGTCCCCGGGCTGCAGCCCCGCGACCAGCGGCAGTATCTCCTCGTCCTCGACGTAGCCGTGCAGGCCGTCCGAACAGAGGAGGAACACGTCGCCGGGCATCAGGTCCACGATGAGCGTGTCGACCTGGACGGACTCCTGGATGCCCACCGCGCGGGTAATCACGTTGCGGTACTGCGAGGTGGCGGCCTGCTCCTTGGTGATGGTGCCGGCCTTGAGCTGCGCGGCGACGAGCGTGTGGTCCTCGGTGAGCCGGTGACACTGCCCGTGCCGCACCAGGTACACGCGGCTGTCGCCCACGTGGCCGATGACGCCCTTGTTCCCGCCCACCGCCAGGCACACGAACGTGGTGCCCATGCCTCGCTTGGAGGCGTCCGTCATCGCCGTGCGGTAGATGTCCGCGCACGCGCGCTGCACCGCCACCTCCACCAGCGCGGCCGCGGCGGAGCGACTGTCCGCCGTGGGGTTCTGCGCCAGGTCCTTGAGCAGGTGCCGGTTGGCCGCGATGTGCTGCTTGACGACCTCCGTGGCCCGCGCGCTGGCGACTTCACCCGCGGCGTGTCCGCCCATGCCATCGGCGACCATGAACAGGCCGAGCGACGCGTCCACCATCATCGCGTCTTCGTTGTGTTGCCGTTTCCGGCCGACATCGGTCAGCCCGAAGGCTTCTGTGGTCAAGGCCACCGCGAACGCTCCCATCCGTGCCTAGAGGGTGACTCCGCACGTTACGCAGGCCGCCGAAGACGTGGCAAGACTTCAGGATTGTAGCCGCACCGACAGCAGGCGCGCGAAGACTCCGGCCGTGTAGAAGCTGACCTCCACCTGGCCGAAGCGCAGCCGCATCCCGTCCTCCAACGCCCGGGGTTTGCGAGCCAACAGCCGGCCCCCGACCACGTACGAGCCGTTCTTCGAGCCCGCATCCGTCAGCCGAAAACCGGTATCCCCCGCGTCCCGGGAAAACCACGCGTGAAACCGGGACACACTGCCGTCATCCAGGACGACGTCGTTGTTGCTGGTGCGCCCCACGGTGATGCCCCGGCCGAAGGCGTTGCCCTGGGACTTGAGCAGCGGGAAGACGATGGGTTCGTCCTGACCGAGCGTCGGCGGACCGGCGTTGGTCACCGTCCGCACGGGGTACTCCTCCAGGTCGGAGGGGGGCACCGCGCCCAGGGGAGGCGTGAAGAGGAGGAGACCCGCCGGGAGTCCCCGTTCGAACTCCTCGCGGTTGCGCAGGTAGCGCGCGACGTGGGCACTGAGCAGCTCGGCCATGGACGTGGAAGCGGCGCCCTACCCGCACCGGCAGGCGGGGCCGCTCTCGCTCATGGAGTGTACCGCGCCCCTACCGCCAATCCGCGAAAAATCCGATGTTAACGCCACCCACGAAGTCACGCGCGAAGCTGCGGTTCTTCAGGCCGAAGGGCTCCGCGTAGCTCAGGGCCAGGCCCACGCCCACGTCGCGCGGCAGCTGGTAGCCAATCTGGAGGCGGCCCTGGACGGTGCCCGCGACGCGGCGGTCCGGGGGCTGGGTGGTGAAGTGGGCGCCGTAGAAGGTGGGGCCGCCCGTCACCTGGAAGCCCCAGTGGGCCTTGCCCGGCAGGTGGTTGCGGTAGCCGAAGCCCAGCTGCGCCGTGTGCTCGTAGTAGGAGGACACCGGCAGGTAGAGGTTCCGGTCCGCCAGCGCGCTGTCGGGCAACGACGCCGCCCACCCCACCCCACCCTCCAGGACGGCGATCCACGCGTCCTTGCGGTCCTGGAAGATGGTGAACTCCCACTGGATGCGCAGGTTGGGGATGATTGCGCCGTTGTTGATTTGAGTGCCCAGGAACACGCCCCGGGGCAGCCAGGCGGGCGTGGGCGACACGTGGCCCCGCAGGTCCAGGGCTTCGCGAGACTGCGCGGCGGCGGTGGTGGAGACCAGGGCAAGCGAAACAACCAGCAATGCGCGAGCGAGGTGGAGCATGACCTCTATCCACCGTGGCAGCGCGCACTTGTCAACGAAGTGTTCCCTTGGCTATGACACGCCACGCCCTTCCTGCCGTCGCGGGAGGTCACCAGGAGCGGAACACCGAATGCCAGTCGTCACGGTCCGGGCCAGCAGCAAGCAGGGTCCGGCACAGCTCGACACGCTGGTCCGCAAGGTCACGCAGAAGACGTCGGGGCTCCTGGAGGAGAACGACCGGGTGCTGGTCGTCTACGGCGAGGGGCGCGCCAACCTCTACTACGAGGGTGAGCCCCGCCCGCGCACCGTGCCCCGGCCGGCCTGACGTTCCGGCTTCCCCTCAGTCGTCAGGACCCAACCTGCGCGCGCGCTGAAAGAGCGCCGGCGGGTTCCGTTCCACGGCGGCGATGAGGCGGTGTCCCAGCAGCTCGTAGGTCTCCGTCTCGATGGGTCCTCGGCCCGGGGCCTCCAGCCCGTCGAAGTTGCCCACGCGGTAGCGCGCGGCGAAGACGAAGTGGAAGTCCGGCGGCGCGAAGAGGTGCTCCGGGTCCCCCGCCGGGTGGACGTCCATGGCCCAGCGCGGTTCGAACGACGGCGGGTGGATGCCGCGCTCCACGCGCTCCATGTGTTCGCGCGTGTAGAGCCCGGTCATCTCCTCCAGCGTCGCGCCGGTCTCGAAGCGGACGTGCGGGTGGAGGCGGTAGCAGGGGTGCTGCGGATCCAACGCGTAGAGCCAGCCGCCGGGCGGGGTGAGCTCGCGGAACACGCCGAGCATCCGCTCCGCAAGCTCGCGGTAGAGCTCCAGGCGGACGTCGTGCTCCAGGCGGAAGAAGTCCTCGCCCACGACGAAGCGCACACTGCCCTCTTCCGAGGAGGGCCACGAATGGTCCAGCGCGTGGCGCTCCGCATCGCCCGACAAGGGCATCCAGGCTTCGGCTTCCAGGTTGAGTTCGAGCACGACCCCTGCCCCCCCTTCGCGAAAGCCAGGGTATGCGCGCAACGCAGGAATCGCGCAAGCACCTGCCGGGAGGGGTCAATGCATGGCATCCGACGTCCGCCGCGACGAGGACCGGATGTGGAAAGCCGCTGGGGCCCGCCACACCCGGTGTCGCGAGGTGGACGACGGGACCGAGCCGGGTGAATCAGGGCAGCGCCACCTCATTGTCGTGCTTCCCCTGGTACCTGCGTTTGAGGCCGTCCTCTCCGCGGCCATGGGGTTCCTCTCCATTGATCAAACAATTCACGCCGTCAGCCTTCAAAACGGCGCGGGCGACGTGAATGACAGACGCTCTCCCGTGCGTGGATGCACGAAGGCCAGCGCGTCGGCATGGAGCATCAGCCGCGCGTCCGCTCGTCCAAAGCGCGCGTCCCCGGCAATGGGCACTCCCAGCCCCAGGCGATGCGCTGCATGGATACGCAATGTGAGGGGCGGATGGGTCGTGGGAACGAACTCCACCCGGGTCCGGGCCGCCTCGCACTGGAGGACCTTCCACGCGCTCCGGGTCCGCTTGCCGTGGCGCACGTCCACGCAGTCCTCCAATGACGCGTGGGCCACCGGGCGCAGCGGCAGGTCGATGAGGCCTGAGTCTCCTTCCACGCGGCCGTCCACCCAGGCGACATGGTGGTGCTCCGCCTCGCGCTGGGAGAACTGGCGCTGGAGCGAGACCCGCGTCACCGCATCCCGGGCGATGACGAGGAGGCCGGAGGACTCGGCGTCCAGTTCGTGGAGGAAGCTGGCGGGGGCCAGTTCCGGAAACCGGGGCTGGAGCCGGACGAGCACCGAGTCGCGCGTGGGCGCATGGCGTCCGGGGAGCGTGGGCAGCCCCTCGGGCTTGTCGACCACGAGGAGCCATGGGTCCTCATGGAGGACGCGCGGTTCGGGTACCGCTGTCGCGGTGGGAGGCGGCAGCTCCACGTCCAGGCCTTGCAACATGTACGGCAGCACCGTGCCGCATTTGTTGTTACACGCCGGGTAGTACGCACCGGACTCCCTGCGGCCACCGAGCGGCGGTGCTCCCCACCAGAACTCCGCGAGTTCCAGGGGCGTCAATCCGTTGCGAAAGGCATACGCCAGCAACTTGGGCGCCGCGCAGTCACCGGCGCCACCAGGAGGAGGCTTGGGCGCGAACAGCGAGGCCAGTGTCTGGGTTTCACCGCGCGCATTGGGAATGACATATCCCTGGGTCACCTGACGCCACAGGGCCCGCGAACGTTCGGCGCGCACGTGCTCCACTTCCGCCAGGCGCGCTTCCACCTCCCGGAGGGCATGACCGGGGCCGTGCCTCCGCAGTGACTCGGCGTCGCGGCACAGCTCCGCATGCCGTTGTTCCAGCACGGCCAGCTCCGCCTCGCCCGCGGGCCAGAACGCGTCGCGGGCCACCGGGTCGAACAGCGGCGGCACGAAGCCCTCCACGTGCCACGTGCCGTTCAGCATCCCGGAGAACGCCCGGAGGAACCCGAGCCGCCCCCCAGGCGCCGCGACGCCCAGCACACCGAACATCTTCCCACGCCCCGGCCGCCACAACGCCTCCGAGTACGTGGCGTCGCGGCGCAACTCCTGCTGGAGCGCCTCCGCCGCCTGGCGCCCCCAGGCACTGGGAGGGCCTCCGCGGAAGGGGCTCGCCAGCCGCTCCGGTGGGAGCTCCCCGGTCGTATCCATCCAAAGCATCAGGGTCGATTCCATGACTTCACCCGCTGGCGCATCCGGGAGCTTCCGCGCACCCGCCCCTCTACTTCCTTTGAATCCTCTTAGAGAGGACGGCCTCCTGCATCTCCACGCCAACAAATCCAGTGCCTTGGACGGCCTGTTTACTTTCGATCAGCACCTCCCCTAGTGAAATCATGTCACCGAAAGTCCGACTGTGTTTCACCCAATCCCGCGCCCGCGAGTGGCACGGGGTTTCTGAGAGTTTCACCAAAAGACTCTCATCTACGACATCGGGCAATGCCGAGGGGGCGTTGTGTTTCCACACCAGAAGAGAAGCATTGCGTCAAGACACGGGAGGACCGCGTTCTTCGCCGCGCTTTGCGGCGTGATGGCCTGCGGGCCACGAGCGCCCGGTGATGCACCGGAGGGTGCCACGGGCTCCACCACGCAGGGCATCCAGATCGTCAACCTGCCGTACCGGGACAAGATCGTCCCCGAGCCCGTCCCTCCTCCCTCCCCCGCCTGCGCCCGGACCCTCAGCGCGGAGGTGGTGGCCTTCGATCAGGTCTACACCTACAACCGCCTGGGTTCCTACAACCCGACGGGGATGATCTACGCGCTCCGCGACGACGTGGAGGCCATCAACGGCAAGCCCGGCCTGACTCCCGGCAACGTCCGCCTGAAGGCGGACAAGCGCCCTCGCCCGCTCACGCTGCGCGCCAACGTGGGGGACTGCCTCTCGGTCAAGTTCCACAACATGCTGGCGCCCACGCGCTCCGCCATCCCCAGCCCGTCCCAGTCGCAGCCGGGCGTGAGCCGGGCGTCGGGCTCCAGCAATGGCTGGACGTTCCTGCGCAAGGTGATGCCCGCCTGGGTCCTGACGCCCACGTATGACCGGATCAAGTCGCTGCTCCAGAACGAGCCCTCCGGCGGCTTCTGGGTCTTCCCGGGCGACGAGGGCAAGTTCGACGACACGCACCGCGAGGACTCCCCGGCCACGCGCACCGCGTCCATCCACATGCAGGGCCTGCAGTACCTCTCCATGAACTCGGACGGGGCCTGGGTGGGCAAGAACGCCAGCAGCCTGGTGAGCCCCGGCGCCAGCACCACGTACACCTGGTACGCGGACCACGAGGGCGTCTTCTTCTTCTACAGCATGGGCGCGTCGTTCGGCGGACAGGGCGACGGCGGCTCCACGGTGCACGGCCTCTTCGGCGCCCTCAACGTCGAGCCGCCGGGCGCGCGGTGGTACCGCTCCAAGGTCACCGGCAAGGCGCTGGAGGCCGTCACCACGTCCCGCAACCCGGACGGCACGCCCGTCATCGACTACGAGGCGACGGACGGCTCGGGCCGGCCGGTGCTGGCCATCCTGGACGGCGCCAACCGCATCCGCCACGGCGACCTGGAGGCGCTCATCACCGGCTACTCCAGCACGGTGATGGGGACGTCCACGTCGCGCGACACCGGCAGCTTCCGCGAGTTCACCGCCATCTACCACGACGAGGTGAAGGCGGTTCAGGCCTTCGACGAGCTGGAGTGGAACCCCACGTTCCACAGCGTGCGCGACGGCTTCGGCATCAACTACGGCGTGGCGGGCCTGGGCGCGGAACTGCTCGCCAACCGCGCGAAGATTGGCCCCACCAAGGACTGCGTCACCTGCGAGTACGAGGAGTTCTTCCTGGAGTCGTGGGCCAACGGCGACCCCGCCATGAACGTGGAGAAGGACGCCTCCGGCCGCGCCACCCAGGCGCTCTACCCGGATGACCCCACCAACGTGCACCACAGCTACCTGGGCGACCCGGTGCGCATCCGCAACATCCACGCGGGCCCCGCGGAGACGCACGTCTTCCACCTCCACGCCCACCAGTGGAAGTACTCGCCGGGCGTGGACGCGTCCAACTACCTGGACTCGCAGACCATCGGGCCGGGCTCCGCCTTCACCTACGACATCAACTTCGGCGGCTCCGGCAACCGCAACTTCACCGCGGGCGACTCCATCCACCACTGCCACCTGTACCCGCACTTCGCGCAGGGCATGTGGGCGCTGTGGCGCGTGCACGACGTCTTCGAGTCCGGCACGAGCGACCGCCTCCTCCCGGACGCGGAGATCAAGAACGGCACGCCCAACCCCGCCGTCGTCCCGCTGCCCAACCGGGCGATGCCGCCCATGCCCACCTACGCCAGCACCACCGTCACGGACGGCAACGGCCGCCCGGTGACGCGGCCGGCGTTCCCCGGCTTCCCCTTCTACATCGCGGGCATGTCCGGCCGCCGCGCGCCGCAGGCGCCGCTGGACCTGGAGTTCGACGGTGGCCTGCCCCGCCACATCGTCACGCGGGCCGTGGGCCCCGTGACGTACGGCGCCTCCGGCCGCTTCGACGTGGACCCCTCCGCTCTCAACATCAAGCTGCTGCCCCAGAACGGCACGCCCATGGAGCAGAACGCCATGGCGTTCCACTCGGGGAGTTTCCCCAACGCCTCCAGCGTCACCACGCTCTACGGCGACCTGGCTGCTGGCTACCCTTCCTACACGCCGCTGGGAGGCAGCGGGACGTTCACCGTCAACGGGCGCAAGCCGGTGGCGGGCGCGCCCTTCGCGGACCCCTGCCCGGAGAACACGGGCGTGCGCAACTACCGCGCGGCCTACCTGCAAATCGACATGCAGCGCATCAACCGCGCCGGGTGGCATGACCCGCAGGCCCGGCTGATGGTGCTCAACGAGGACGTGCCCGCGACCCAGGACGGACTGCGCCCGCCGGAGCCCTTCTTCTTCCGGGCCCAGTCCGGCGAGTGCATCAACTTCTACGCGACGAACCTCATCCCCGCGCACCTGGAGCCGGACGCGTTCCAGATCTACACGCCCACGGACGTCATCGGGCAGCACATCCACCTGGTGAAGTTCGACGTGACGTCCGCGGACGGCGCTGGCAACGGCTGGAACTACGAGGACGGCACGCTGTCCTCCGACACCGTGGCGGAGCGGATCCACCTGGCCAACGCGGCCGGCGGCGCCTTCGCGGCGGACGGCAACGTCTCGGAGACGGGCACCCGACTGACGCTCACCGCCCCGGCGTCGCACCCGCGCATCAGCCGCGCGCCGGGCACGGCGCAGACCACGGTGCAGCGCTGGTGGGCGGATGACCCGTCCGCGCAGCGCACGCTGGAGACGGTCTTCACGCACGACCACTTCGGCCCGTCGTCGCACCAGCAGCACGGCTTCTTCGGCGCGCTCATCGTGGAGCCCAAGGGCTCCAAGTGGCGCGACCCGCGCACGGGCGTCTACTACGGCTCGCGCGTGGCGGACGGTGGCCCCACCAGCTGGCGCGCGGACGTCATCACCGCGGACCCCAGCCAGAGCTTCCGCGAGTTCACCCTGGGCTTCATGGACTACAACCCGCTCTACGACGAGTGCGGCCAGCCCGTGAACCCTCCCAACTACAAGGAGGACGCGCTGCCCTGGGCGGTCGGCTTCGAGTCCACTCCCATGCCGGAGGCCATCAGCGCCGCGGACCCCGGCGGCATGATGATCAACTACCGCAACGAGCCCATCCCGCTGCGCATCTCCTCGCGCTCCACGCGCTGCGGCACGCGCAAGCTGCTCGCCACCAAGTCGGGAGAGATGTCCAACGTCTTCCGCTCGGACATCCACGGCGACCCGTACACCCCGCTGATGGCGGGCTACGAGGGCGACCGCATCAAGATCCGCCTGGTCCAGGGCTCGCAGGAGGAGCAGCACAGCTTCAACCTGCACGGCCACAAGTGGCTGCGCGAGGGCGGCGACCCGAACAGCGGCTTCCAGAACGCGCAGGCCATTGGCATCTCCGAACACTTCGAGTTCGAGCTGACCGGAGGCCTGCCCGCCATCGGCGGCACCTACGAGACGGCGGACTACATGTACATGAGCGCCTCCAACGGCGACCTCTGGAACGGCATGTGGGGCCTGATGCGCACGTACCGCAACAAGCAGAAGGGGCTGCGGTCGCTGGGCGACGTGGCGATGCTCGCGGTGGACCTGAACCCGCGGTTGGATCTGGCGATGTCCGCGGGCGGCAAGGAGCTGCTCCAGGCCTACCCGCCCGTGTCGCTGCTGGAGATGCCGGAGCGCGCGGGCCTGCCCCGGCTGAGCGAGAACGACGAGACCATCCAGGCCTCGTACGAAATCAACGACAAGGGCGAGGAGCTGAAGCAGCGCACCGTGGCGTTCGCGCTGGAGGAGCGCGAGGCGATGCTGAAGATCGACCGCGAGCTGGTGCTCCAGTACGAGAACACCGGGAAGCTGGGCGTCAAGCCGGTGAAGGTGGACTCGTGCCCCCGCAACGCGCCGGTGCGGCTGTACACGGTGTCCGCCATCGACGCGCGCAACTGGCTGCCCGGCGGGCGGCTCGTCTACAACAGCAAGCACGGCTTCTATGATCCGGACGCCGTCATCTTCGCCCGCGACGAGTACCTGTCCGACCTGAAGCTGGGCAAGCGCGCGCCGGAGCCGCTCATCCTCCGCGCACGGGCCGGCGAGTGCGTGCAGGTGGTGCTGACGAACCGGCTGCCCGCGACGGTGCCCACGAAGAAGGACGTGTGGGCGCACCACTCGGCCATCACGTCCAGCTTCAACGTCAACCAGACGCGGATGTCCAACCACGTCTCGCTGCACCCGCAGCTGGTCAACGTGGACGTGAACACGGACGACGGCGCGAACGTGGGCCTCAACGCCCAGCAGACGGTGCCGCCGGGCGCGACGCGCACGTACCGCTGGTTCGCGGGCGAGTTCAAGAGCTCGCCCTGGACGGCGCCGTTCCCGGTGGGCCAGGTGACGCCCATGGAGTTCGGCATCGTCAACCTGCGCAACATGGCGGACGTGGTGAACCACGGCATGCACGGCGGCATCGGCGCGCTGGTCATCGAGCCGAAGGACGCGGACTGGAGCACCGACTCCGGCACGGACGCGCAGGCGCGCGTGCGCTACACGCGCCCGGACGGCGGCAAGCAGACGTTCCGCGAGTTCGTCCTGCTCTACCAGGACGACCTGGGCCTGCACACCGACAACCCCCGCTTCCAGGACTCCAGCCTCAGCGGCCTGAACAGCGGCACCGCGCTGCGCAACACCAACGGCATCGACGACTCGCAGGACACCGGCCAGAAGGGCTTCAACTACCGCACCGAGCCGCTGTGGGCCCGCCTGGGCGTGCCGCCGCAGACGCCGCCGGAGGACACGAACAACTACGACCTCACCGCCATCCTCAGCACCGCCACCCACGGTGACCCGGCCACGCCGGTGTTCACCGCCAAGGTCGGCGAGCCGGTGCGCTGGCGCGTGGGACAGCCGTCCGGCCACTCTCGGCAGCACGCCTTCGCCATCCACGGCGCGGAGTGGCGCCGCAACCCGTGGGCCGCGGGCGCGCAGTCGCGGGTGATGGGCCCCAACGCCACGTCGCCGGTCATCTCCACGCAAGGGGGCTCGTCGGTGATGCACCACTGGAACATCGTCCCGGAGTACGGCGCGGGCGGCGCCTACGGCGTCACGGGCGACTACCTGTACCGCGACATGCCCAGCTTCCTCTGGAGCAGCGGCGGTCTGTGGGGCGTGTACCGGGTGGAGTAGCCCCGGCACGTTCTCCGGGTGGCGCGGGGGTGGAAGGCCTTCCTTCCCCTCGCGCCGCCCTTCCCTCCTTCCTGGCCTCACCGCTTCGAACCACCCATGCGCAAGCCCTTCGTCTTCGCCACCGCCGGTCTGCTGTCCACGGGACTCCTCGCCGTGGGTGGGCATTTCTTCTTCACGCGAGCCCCCGCCGAGCCCGTGGCCTCACGGCCCGTGCCCATCACCGCGCCCGCCGCGAAGGTGACGCGCGACGGGGTGTCGCTCGCGTTCGACCTGACGTTGCTGCCCCGGCCGCTGGAGGCCGAACTGGGCTCGCCGCTTCAGGCGCTCGCACGCGTCGCCGTCACGGATGCCCGCACGGGAGAGCCGCTGGCGGGGCGACGTCCCCTGGCGTGGATGCGCCTGCGCCCCCAGGGTGAGCCTGCTCCGGACGACGCCGCGTGCAAGGAGCGGGTGCGGTCGTATCTGGGCGGGCTGCTCTCCGCGCAGGCGGACGTGGACTTCAACGCGTACTGGTTCCTCACGCTCAATCACGACCAGACGGTGTCCGTCATCAACCCGCAGATTTCCTTCGACCGCACGAAGCTCCAGCACCTGGTGTCCGTGGGCGGCGGCGCGGCGGACTGGGCGCTCTTGCCGGACCGCTCCGCGCTGTACGTGACGGTGCCGTCGCAGGACACCGTGTCCGTGGTGGACACCCAGCGCTTCGTGGTGACGCGCCCGCTGCGCGTGGGAAGTCAGCCGGGGCGCATCGCGCTGTCCCCGGACGGCCTCACCGCGTGGGTGAGCAACGACGGCGACAGCACGGTCAGCGTCATCGACACGCCCGCGCACGCCGTCCGCGACCCGGTGGACGTGGGGCCGGGCCCGCACGCCTTCGGCTTCTCCGACAGCGGGCGCACCGCCTGGGTCTCCGCTCGCGACGCCAAGGCGCTGACGGCGCTGGACGTGGCCTCCGGAGAGGTGCTGGGCCGGGTGGAGGTGGGCGCGGGCGTCACCGCGCTGGCCTGGAGCGACGTGGCCCGGGCCCTCTTCGCTTCAAGGCCCGAGGCGCGGGAGGTGGTGGTGGTGGACGCCGCGCGCCGCGAGGTGTCGCGCCGCATCCCGGTGAAGGGCGGCCTGGACGCGCTGCGCTTCGACAACACCGGCCGCTGGGCCTTCCTGGTGCACCGGGACGCCAGCACCGTGGACATCCTGGACGCGGCCTCCGGCCAGGTCGCCCACACGCTCACCGGCTTCTCCGCGCCGGACTCCGTCGTGTTCACGGACGCCTTCGCCTACGTGCGCAACACCACCGACAGTCGCGTGACGCTGGTGGAGTTGAAGACGCTGGAGGGCACCGGCACGCCCGCCCAGGTGCACATCACCGCGGGTCAGCGCCCCGCGGCCGAGGCACGGGAGCTGGGCCGGTCGGATCCCATCGCGCCGCTGCCGGAGGGCAATGGCGTCATCATCGCGGGCAACGCGGACCGCGCGCTGTTCCTCTACCAGGAGGGCATGATGGCCCCGCGCGGCACGCACCTGAACTACGGCCGCGAGCCCCGCGCGGTGCGGGTGTTGGATCGCTCGCTGCGCGAGGTGGAGCCCGGCGTCTTCACCGCCCGGGGCAGCGTGCGCGAGAACGGCACCTATGACGTCCAGGTGCTGCTGGACAACCCGCGGGTCGTGGCGTGCCTGGAGTGGAAGGTGGGCCAGGTCCCGCTGGACGCGTCGTTCGCGAAGGCGCGGCCCTTGAAGCTCACGCCAGAGTTCGACGCGAAGCGGACGTACGCGCCAGAGGAGACAGTGCCGCTGCGCTTCCGCCTGGAGCCCACCGCGGGCGCGGGCGCGCCTCCGGTGTCGCCAGAGGAGATCCGCGTGCTGCTGTTCCGCACGCCCGGCACCTGGCAGGTGCGCACCGAACCCCGGCGCATCGCGGACGGGGTCTTCGAGGTCGACTTCCGGCCGCCGTCACCGGGCCAATACAAGTTCGTGGTGGGCGTGGAGGGCCGGGGGCTGGACCTCGGCCGCCTGCCCACGTCCACCCTCGGCGTGTCGTCACCGCTCGCGGCCGCCGTCACCTCCGAGTCCGCCCCATGATGATCCCGACCCTGAAGCAGGCTGTGTTCGCCCTGGCGCTGACGTGCGCGCCGCTCGCGTCCGCGCAAGAGGATGTGCGCGTGCCCCTGCCCACGCGGCCCGCTGCCCCCGAGTCCCTGGACGTGACGGTGCCGGATGTGACGCTCGTGGATCAGCACGGCCGGCAGGTGAAGCTGTGGTCGGACCTGGTGCGCGGGCAGACCGTGGCCATCAACTTCATCTTCACGCGCTGCAAGACCATCTGCACGCCGGTGACGGCCACGCTCGACCGGGCGCGCCAGCAGTTGGGGCGCGGCGCCAACGTGCGCTTCATCTCCATCACGCTGGACGTGAACAACGACACACCGGAGCGGTTGGCGAAGTTCGCGGAGCCCTTCCATCCGGGGCCGAACTGGTCCTTCCTCACCGGCGAGCCCGCGAAGGTGAAGGAGGCGCTGGTGGCGCTGGGCGGGTACGTGCCGGACAAGGAGTCGCACCGGCCGCTCGTGCTCATTGGCAACGCGCTCACCAGCAAGTGGACGCGCGTGGACGGGCTGGGCAGCCCTTCGCGCATCGTAGAGGCGGTGAAGGAGGCGCAGGCGTCCTCCGCCGCACCGCCGGAGCTGGCGGTCGTGGACGGTACGGCCGCCCAGGACGCCGCGGCGGCGAAGTACTTCACCAACACGGAGCTGGTGGACCAGCACGGCAAGACGCACCGCTTCTACGAGGACCTGGTGCGCGGCCGGACGGTGCTCATCAACTTCGCGTTCACGTCGTGCAAGGGCGCGTGCTCCCCCATCACGCAGCACCTGGCGGAGGTGCAGCGGAAGCTCTCCGCGCGCATGGGCAAGGACGTGCACATGCTCACGCTCTCCGTGGACCCCACCAACGACAATCCCAAGAGCCTGGCGAAGTTCGCGAAGAAGTTCGGCGCGCGGCCGGGGTGGTACTTCCTCACGGGCTCCCGGGAGAACATCACGCTCGTGCTGAAGAAGCTCGGCGGCTACGCGGAGAAGCCGGACGAGCACAACACCACGCTGCTCATCGGCGACGCCTCCACGGGCATGTGGGTCAAGTCCCCGGCCATGGCGATGGCGGACAACATCGTCGCCGCGGTGGAACACCTGAACGATCCCAGGTGAGGGAGCACGGCATGCGGTGGAGGCGCGGTGTCGGAGCGGGGGCCTGGTGGGGCGTGGTGCTGACACTCGCGGCCGGACTGTTGCTGTCCGGTTGCAGGCGCGAGGCACCTCCACGCGCCGCGACTCCCGAAGAGGTGAAGCGTGGGCGCGGCTTCTTCCAGCGGGGCCAGTCCCGCCAGGGCTCGCCGATCACCGGCTTCCTGGGGCCGGAGCGGGTGGAGCTGGAGGGCGCCGTCGCCGCGTGCGCCCGCTGCCACGGGCCCTCCGGGCGGGGCAGCCGCGAAGGCGGCGTGGAGGTGCCGGACATCACGCCCGGCTCGCTCCAGCATGCGCGCGCGGTGGGACTGGAGGACATCGAGGATCGCTCACGCCCCGCGTACACGCGCGCCACACTGCTGCGCGCCATCACGGAGGGCGTGTCCGCCAGCGGCCGTCCCCTGGGCGTGGCCATGCCGCGCTACGCGCTCGCGACGGCGGACGCGGACGCGCTGCTCGGCTACCTCCAGACGCTGGACGCGGCGCCGGATCCCGGCCTCTCCGCGACGACGCTCACGGTGGGCGCGGCGCTGCCGTTGACGGGGCCGCTGGCGCCCCTGGGCCAGGAGATCCAGGCGGTGGTGCGCGCGGTGTTCGCGGACGTGAACGCGCGCGGCGGAATCTTCCGGCGCAGGCTGGAGCTGGTGGTGGAGGACGACGCGGCGCTGTACGCGACGGCCGCTTCCTCCGCGGGCGCGGACGCCACGGCGCGGCTGCTCGAGCGGGACGTCTTCGCGCTGGTGGCCAGCCTCCGTCCCGCGCGGCTCGCGTCCGACGCGCGGCTGGAGCACGAAGGCGTACCGCTGGTGCTGCCCCTGCCCCTGGAGCCAGGGCCGCCGCCGGACGAGGGACCGGTGTTCTTCCTCTACCCGGAGCCCTCCGCGCTGGCCCGGCTCGCGGTGCAGCACCTGGCCAGCGCGGGTGGGGCCCGGCTGCGCCGGCAGCCGCTCGCGGTGGTGCATCCGGAGGACGCGGCGGGCCACGCCTGGCGGGAGGCCGTGCGGAAGGAAGCCGGGCGGCGGGAGCTGGCCACGCCGCTGGACTGGGGCCTCGCACTGGATGAAGCGGAAGCGGGGCCGGCCCCCTTCGCGGTGCTGTACACCGGCACGTCCGACGGACTGGCCTCGCTCATGAGGACGCGGGCCGCCCGCGCGATGAAGGTGCCGGTGTTCGCCCCGGCGGCGCTCGCGGATCCGCGGCGGCCGGAGCTCACGGAGGGACAGGTCACGTTCCTGTCGCCCGTGGGGTTGGGCGAGCACGCGCCCGACCTGGAGGCGCTGACCGCGTTCATGGACCGGCACGGCTTGAAGCCCGGCCATACCGCCTTCCAGCTGGGGGCCTACGCCGCCGCGCGGGTGTTGGTGGAGGCCGTCACCCGCGCGGGCGCGGACCTCACGCGCGCGAGCCTGCAACAACAGCTGGAGTCCCTGCGCGACTTCGACACCGGCGTCTCTCCGCCTGTCAGCTTCGGCGTGAACCGGCGGGTCGGCGTCCAGGGCGCGCAGCTCGCGACGCTGGAGGCAGCGACGGGACGCCTGCGGGCCGCGTCGGACTGGATCCCCCTGTCACCCTGAGGCCCGGTCGTCCCTGGGAGGCGCCACCGGCAACTCCAGCACCAGCTCGGCGCCGGGCGCGGTCTCGGGCGCGACGTAGGCCCGTCCCCCGTGCCGCCGCGCGACCTCGCGCACGATGGCCAGGCCCAGCCCCGCTCCGGGACGGGCCTCCGCGCCCGCCACGCGGTGGAAGGGTTCGAACACCGCTTCGTGCTCCGCCAGGGGAATGCCCGGGCCGGTGTCGCGGACGCTCACGCGGAAGCGCCCCGCCTCCGCCGAAAGCCGGACGTGGATCTCCCCGCCCTTCGGGGCGAACTTGAGGGCGTTGCCCAAGAGGTTGTCCACGGCCTGCCGCAGGCTGCCCGCGTCGAACGGGGCCTCCATCCCAGCGGGCGCGTCCAGGTGGATGAGCAGGCCCCTCTGCTCGGCCTCAGCGCGGGCCCCCTCCACGGCCTGCGTCAGGAGCAGGTCCAGGTCGCCCTTCTTCCAATCCCACGCACCGCGCCCCGCGGTGGCCATGTCCAGAAGCGAGTCCGCCAGCACCGCCAGCCGGTCCACCTCCGTGCGCGCATCCTGGAGCGCGACGCGCAGCTCCTCCGGGCTCCGCTCGCGACGCAGCGCCAGGTCCAGGCTGGTGCGCATCAGCGCCAACGGCGTGCGCAGCTCGTGCGCCGCGTTCGCGATGAGCCGCTCCTGCGCCTCGCGCGCGCCGCGCACGCGGGCCGTGGCCTCACGGAGCGCCTCGCCCACCTGGCCTATCTCGTCGGTGCCCGGGCCCTCCGCAGGGAACAGCGTGAAGTCTCCTTCGCGCAGCCGCTCCAGGCTCCGGGCGATGGCCGCCAGCCGCCGCGACAACCGGCGTGCCAGCAGGGTCTGAACGACGAGCAGCAGCCCGCCCATCACCGCCGTCAGGGAGAACGCCATCCGGAAGAACGAGTCCACGGAGCGGTCCACCTGTCCCAGCGAGGCCAGCAGCCGCAGCCCGTACCACTCCCCTTGCGGCGACCGCACGTTGACCATGACCTCGCGCCACCGGCTGCCGTCCGGGGCCACCTCGGTGGTCAGCAGGGGAGGCCCCTCCCGGGTGCCCGGCACGCGGCGCGGTGGCTCGGGCGCGCCCTCGGAGACCGGCGGATAGCGCATCACCAGCCGTCCATCCGACTGATAGAGGTAGCCCTGCGGGGCGAAGGGGCGCACCTGCTCCACCAGCGGAGAGACGGCCATGTGCAGGTGGACCTTCTGCCCGGGACCGTCGAAGAGGCTCACGCTCTCCACGGCGGCCTGCGCCAGGAGCGCGCGATCCAGCGAGCGTTCCAGGTCCGCGCGGAACAGCTGCCCCGCCACCGCCAGCGCGCCCAACGTGGCCAGGGCGGGCAGCAGGGCACCATGCAACCACAAGCGCCGCGCCAGCCTCATGCCGGGAGGCCGCCGGACGGCTCGACGACGAGCTTGTAGCCCACGCCCCGCACGGAGCGGATGGACACGTGCGCGGCCGCCAACCGCTCCAGCTTCGTGCGCAGGTAGCCCACGTACACGTCGAGCACGTTGGCGCTGCCGTCGAAGTCCGGCCCCCACGTCTGCTCCATCAGCCGCGCCCGCACCTGGGGCTCACCGGGGTGGCGCGCCAGGGCGCTGAAGAGGGCGAACTCGCGCGCGGTGAGCGACTCCTCCCGCGAACCGATGCGCAGGATGCGCCGGCCGGGCTCCAGCACCAGCTCCCCCAGGCGCACCACGCCGTCCTTCGCTTCGCCGCGGCGCCCCAGCACCTCCAGCCGCGCGAGCAGCTCCTCGAAGTCGAAGGGCTTGACCAGGTAGTCGTCCGCGCCAGAGCGAAGGCCCTTCACCTTGTCGGCGGTGGTGCCCCGCGCCGTCAGCATCAGCACCGGCGTGCGCACGCCAGCCTCGCGCCAGCCCTTGAGCAGCGTCATGCCATCCGTGTCCGGCAGCGACCAGTCGAGGACGATGACGTCGTAGACCTCCGGGCTGCCCAACGCGAGCGCCTCGCTGCCCCGCGAGCAGACATCCAGGGCGTGCCCCTCTTCCCCCAGTCCCTTGCGAAGCAGGAGCACCATCTTCGCCTCGTCCTCGACGAGCAGGAGTTTCATGCGCTGTACCGCCTCCTCGAACCGTGCCATTCGAACCCGCGGTATTACGGATTGTTTCATGTCCGCCCACGTGGGGACCAGCCTCCCTGGAAGGCAAGTGGCGCGCGCGAGGCCCCTCCCTCTGGCCGACACACGGATGTCACATGGAGCGATGAAGCAGCCCCGGCTCCGAGGCATGCTCACGCGCCAGAGCCTGGGAGGCCCTCATGACGGTCGACGTGGAGCGAGCGCTGGCGGAGGTGTTGCCGGCGGAGGCGGTCATCACGGATCCAGACGTGCTCGCGGCGCACCGGCACGACCAGGCGGAGTGGGCGCCCTCGGGCATGCCGAGGGTGCTGGTGCGGCCCGCGTCCACGTCCGAGGTGCAGGCCGTGCTCCGCGTGGCCACGGCGCTGCGCGTGCCGGTGGTGCCTCGGGGCGCGGGCTCGGGCCTGTCGGGCGGCGCGAACGCGAGCGACGGCTGCATCGTCCTGTCGCTCATGCGGATGAACCGCATCCTGGAGGTGGACCGTCGCGGCATGCTGGCCGTCGTCCAGCCCGGCGCGCTCAACGGCGCGGTGAAGGCCGCCGCCGCGGAGCAGGGCCTCTGGTACGCGCCGGATCCCGCGAGCTGGGAGTTCTCCTCCATCGGCGGCAACCTGGCCACCAACGCGGGAGGCCTGTGCTGCGTGAAGTACGGCGTGACGGGCGACGCGGTGCTGGGGCTGGAGGCGGTGCTCGCGGACGGCACCGTGGTGCGCACCGGCGGAAGGACGGTGAAGAACGTGGCGGGCTACGACCTGACGCGGCTCTTCATCGGCTCGGAGGGCACGCTGGGCGTCCTCACCGAGGCGACGCTGCGGCTGCGGCCCCGACCGTCGAAGGCGACGACGCTGGTGGCCGCGTTCCCGACGCTCGTGAGCGCGGGCACGGCCGTCTGCGACATCATGGAGCGTTCACGCCCGTCCGTGCTGGAGCTGATGGACCGCACCACCGTGCGCGCCGTCGAGTCCTGGAAGCCCATGGGCCTGGACGTCGCAGCCGAGGCCCTGCTCATTGCGCGCTCCGACGCGGGCGGCGTGCAGGGAGAAGAGGAGCTGGCGCTGATGGTCGCGGCCTGTGAGCGGGCCGGCGCGACCTCCGTGATGAGCACCGCCGACGAGGCCGAGGGCGAGCTGCTCATGGGTGCCCGGCGCTTTGCCTTCCCTGCCCTGGAGCAACGCGGTGCCACGCTGCTGGATGACGTGGGCGTGCCCGTCGTGCGCATCCCGGAGCTGCTCGCGGCGGTGGAGCGCATCGCGGAGAAGCACGGGGTGCTCATCGGGACGTTCGGGCACGCGGGCGACGGGAACATGCACCCCACCGTCGTCTTCGACCGGAAGGATCCAGCGGCGCAGGCACGGGCGAAGGAAGCGTTCGACGACATCCTGCACGCGGCGCTGGCCCTGGGAGGCACCATCACGGGCGAGCACGGCGTGGGTTCCCTCAAGCGCGGTTTCCTGGGCGCGCAGCTGGGCCCGGAGACGCTGCGCCTGCACCAGGCAATCAAGAGCGCGCTCGACCCGTTGGGACTGCTCAACCCCGGCAAAGTGTTGTGATTCCAGCGGGTTGGCTGCGGTGCGGAAAAAATAAATCCAGTGTCGATCCCACCGGAGCAGGTTCGTCGCGTGGATGAAGACGACGTTCACCTCATCCACTTTCTTCCGCCAGGAGACGCACCATGGGCACCAAGATCTTCGTCAACCTCCCCGTCGAGTCGCTGGACCGCGCGGTCGGCTTCTTCACGAAGCTGGGCTACACGTTCAACCCCCAGTTCACCGACGCCAACGCCACCTGCATGATCATCAGCGAGGACATCTACGCGATGCTGCTGGTGAAGCCGTTCTTCAAGGGCTTCATCAAGAAGGAGATCGCGGACACGAAGACGTCCACCGCGGCCATCATCGCCCTGACGGCGGAGAGCCGCGCCGCCGTCGACACGCTGGTGGACAAGGCGCTGGCGGCGGGCGCGAAGGAGACCAAGGAGAAGATGGACCAGGGCTTCATGTACCAGCGCAGCTTCGAGGACCTGGACGGCCACCAGTGGGAGTCCTTCTGGATGGACCCCGCCGCCTTGAAGTAGTCGTTCAGAGCGTGCGCTTCATGCCCTCGTGGCTCGCCACGAATCCCAGCCGCGCGTAGAAGCGCTGGGCTTCGTGGCGGCGCTTGTCGGTGGTGAGCTGAATCAAGGTGCAGCCCCGGGCCCGAGCGCGCTCCATCGCCTCATTCATCAGCGCTTCCCCAATGCGCTGCCCACGCAGGTCCGAGCGCACGCGCACCTCTTCCACCAGTGCCCGCCGGATCCCGCCGCGGCCCAGGCCCGGGATGTACGTGAGCTGGAGCGTGGCGATGACCTGCCCGTCCTGCTCGCCCACGACGATCTCGTTGTTCGCGTCGGCGGTGATTTCCTTGAACGCGGCATCGACTGCGGGAGTGACCTCCTCGGCGTAACCGGTGCGCGAGCGCGCGATGTCGTCATTCGCGAGCAACTGGATGATGGTGGGCAGGTCCGAGGCGCGGGCGTTGCGGAAGGTGGTGGTGGGCATGTCCGGACATCCTAGAGGGGAGCGAACCCGATTGGGCTGTCCAAGCCACTGGTTCGGAGAACTCTCCCCCGCGCATGTGGCCGGCGACTCCGCCAGAGGGTCCTCTCTACACAAGCGGCAACCCGTGGCGCTCTGGGCCGGGAGCGCTCGTGCCGCTGAAAGAGAGCCCTCGAAGTGAACCGCTTTCTCCTGCTGGTGCTGTGCACCCTCCCGCTGATTGGCTGCGGGGATCCGGTGTCCATTTCGGCCCCCGTTGGCATCAACCTCAAGGCCAAGTCCTCGGACACCGCCAACGGCACCGTTACCTCGCAGAAGAGTATCGAGAGCGAGTCCGGCAACCCCTTCAAGGTCTTTGTGGATGATGCTCGCCGGGAACTGGATGGCCAGTCGCCCTCGCGCGTTGAGTTGAAGAGCCTCACCCTGACGCTGGGTGCCGGAAGCGTAGGCGTGGCCTCGCTCTCCGAGGTGTTCAACGGCCGGGTGGAGGTGCTCTTCCTCATGAATGAGTCCAACAACACCTATGCCGCTGGCCACATTGCGGAGCCGAGCGGAAGCGGCCCTGTGGCGATGGAGGTGGATTTCGACTCCGAAGCGCTTCCGGATGCCGACTACCCCCGCTTCCTCGATGGCAAGTTCAACGTGGTGCTGCGCGGCTCCGCGGCCCCCACGTTCATGAGCAAGGGAGCCAACGTCGATTTCCAGACGACCTTCTCCTTCACCGCCTTCGAGTAGCTCGGCCGTTTCACCGCGCGTGCGTGAAGGAACCGACGACAGGTCAGCAGAAGATTCGCGCCGCTACTTGTTATCTTGCGCGCCCATGAATGAGCCCACGGCCGTGACGGATCTTCGCATCGGCTCGGTGTTGCAGGAGCGCTACCGCATCATCGAGCGGCTCGCCGCCGGTGGCATGGGCATGGTGTACCGGGGCGAACGGCTGGAGGTGGGCAAGTCCGTCGCCATCAAGTTCCTGCACGCGTGGGCGGCGCGCGATGACGACTTCCGCAAGCGCTTCCAGGTGGAGGCGCGCGCGATGAGCCGCCTCACCCATCCGTGCTGCGTGTCGGTCATCGACTTCGGCGTGGATCAGGAGTCGCCGTACATGGTGATGGACTTCGTCACCGGCGAGACGCTTCGGGCGCTGCTGCGCGACGGCCCACTGCAGCCGGCCCGGGCCCTGAGCGCCGTGCGGCAGGTGCTCGCGGGTCTGGCCCATGCGCACGACCAGGGCATCATCCACCGCGACATCAAGCCCGAGAACATCATCGTCACCCACGCCGTCGGACTCGGGGAGCAGGTGCGCATCCTCGACTTCGGGCTCGCCAAGTTGCGCGACGAGGTGACGGGCATCACGTCGGGGATGATGCTCGGGACTCCGTCCTACATGGCCCCAGAGCAGATCCACGGCGAGCCGGTGGGTCCGCCCACGGACCTGTACGCCACCGGCGTGCTGCTCTACGAGCTTCTCACCGGGAAGAAACCCTTCAACGCCACCAGCAACGCGGAGCTGCTGCGCATGCAGCGCGAGGTGACTCCGCCCCGGTTGCGCGACGCCGCACCTGACGCGGGCTTCTCCGCGGAGCTCGAAGCGACGCTGGCGAAAGCGATGGAGAAGGCCCCGGGGGCTCGCTTCCAGTCCGCCACGGAGTTCCTGGCCGCGCTCGAAGGGGCCGGGGCCGGTCCGGCGGTGCGTTCCGTGGCTCCCATGGCAGGCGATGCCTCGGGGGAGCCGCGCTCCTCCGCGCCCACGCCGTCACGTCCCAGGGAGGAAGTGCTCGCGACCCGGAACGGCCGGGCGCAGCCCCGCGCGACGCCGGTGGACCTTCAGGCCGAAGCCCGCGCTCCGGAGCCCCTGCCGGTGGCTCCTGCGGAGTCCGAGGCCACGATCCGGTCTGGCCCCACGACGCCCCCGCCCGCCCGGAGCCGCTCGCGCCGGGTGGTGGGAGGCGCGGTCGTGCTCTCCCTGGCCGCGGTGGGCCTTGGCGGATGGGCGTTGGCCTCGAGGTCCGCGGGCCCGGCGCCTGTGTCCCCTGAAAGCCCGTCGCCCAAGCCCCCCGCGAGTGAGAAAGCACCGGCGGAGGCTCCGACGGGCGCCACGGCCTGGCAGCCCGTCGTGGAGCAGCTCCCGGGCATCGACGAGGTCCACCGGCTGATCAAGGCGCAGCGACGGGACGCGGCCCTGGCGGCGTTGAAGAAGCTGGCGGCGAAGTACCCGACAAGCGCCTATGTCCGCTACCTGGAGGGGAACGTCGACTTCGACAACCTCCGCTGGGTGGATGGCGTGGCGGCCTACCGGGCGGCGCTGCGCAATGACGCCGCGTACCGCAACGCGCCGGTCGTCATCCAGAACGCGATCGGATGCCTCGTCAGTGACCGGTTCCACGGCACCTGCCAGGACTTCCTCCGCAAGGACCTGGGCGAGGCCGCGGTGCCCTCACTGGAGGAGGCGGCCCGAGAGCACCCCATGGCCAGCGTCCGGACCCGAGCCGCGGCCCTGCTCCGCCAGCGTGACCGCGAGGCCACGGAGGGTTCACGCTGAGCCCCCGGACGGAGCGGCTTCGAGCCCTCGGAACCACTGCGGCGCATGCCGCCAGCGGGAGTGATTACGAACCTTGAGTCCCGGACACCGGGTAGTTGACCCACATCCGGCACTTCCAGCGGCCCTGCTCGAGGACAAAAGCTCGGATGTTCTCGTAGGCGCCTGGCCGGCCCATCAAGGATTCCCGGTCGGTCTCGACGGTATGCACCACGATGGACACGACCGCGCTGTCCGCCGTGAGATCGAGGAGCTTCAGCTCAGTCGATCCCCAACGATGGACGGAGATGCCCTTCCCGCCCGAGGGTGGTGGTTCCCGGAAGCGCTGAAGGTACTCGCTGAGTGTCACGATGGTGCCGTTGGCTCTCCGAAACACCAGGGACGGGTGCAGGAGGTCTTCCAGCGCTTGCAGGGCACGGGGATCGCCCGCAGCCTGGTTCTCCCAACGGGGAATGTCGAAGTTCGCTTGAACGAGGACAGCAAGCTTCTGCTCGTTCGGCTCAGCCCCGTGTGCGGGCCCCCGAGCGAGCCGCTTCATGAAAGCCTCATCGCTCCGCTCGGGTGTCCACATGTCGTACTTCACGCCAGAAGCTCCAACGCGAACAGAGTGGGCGTGCCCGGCCGGGATCTCGATACAATCACCGGCAACGGCCTCCAGTGTTTGGCCATTGGCCACGCACGTGAAGGCAATAGTTCCCTCCGTGACGCGCACCCATTCATCCATCTGGTGATAATGCTGCGGGAATTGACTATCTCCGGGATGTACAACCCCTTCACACCACCATGAGCCAAGGATTGGGCCCGGCAGAGAGCTAAACGACGAACCGTGATTCTCGAATGGTCTCAGGCTGCGCGTCGAGAGGGAGCGACGCGCAGCAGCGGACTTGAAGTCTGCTGCGCGTTGCGAGCTTCCAGGTAGGCATCCACCTCGGCCATGAGCGCCGACATCTTCTTGCACCGGTGGTTGCGGGTGA